>JBDGTN010000002.1:0-6086 GCA_042216835.1 Halococcoides sp. | reverse complement strand
AGCCAGGGGTGGGATTTGAACCCACGAATTCTCGATTACAAATCGAGTGCTTGCACCGCCCAAGCTCCCCTGGCGCCATCACGGAGTTCGCCGTTCGGGGCTTGAGTGTGTGTCGCTTTCGATCGGCTTCTCGTAGGTGACCCGGTGGGGCTCGTAGCCACACTCGTCGTACAGCGACCGGGCGCGGTCGTTGTCGGCCAGCGCTTCGAGCGCGACGACCGCCGCCCCGGCCGCCGCGAGGTCGCGTTCCGCGCGATCGAGCAAGCGCCGGCCGATTCCCCGGGATCGATCGTCGGGCCTGACGTACAGTGCCGTGACCCGCCCGCGCTGGCAATCTCGTTCGTACCCGTCCCGTTCGAGTTCCATCGCGACGAAGCCAGCGAGTGTGTCCTCGCGCCGCGCCACGAGGAGAGCGTCGCGCGCAATGTGGCGCCGGACGGTTTCGGCGATGGTCTCTCGGCTCGGATCGCCCAGCACGTGTGACCCGTGAGCGCGCTGATCGTCGGCGAGTGCGATCCAGTAGTCCGTGATCGTGGCGACATCGTCGGCGTCGGCCGTCTCGACCACGACAGCCATCGACTCAGACGCTCCGGCAATCCGCACACAGCAACTGCCCGTTGACCGATGCGAGATCGGCTGCGAGCGATCCGCACGCCTCACAGACGCTCTGTTCGGAGTAGTCGTCGCTGGTATCGTCGCGCGCGTACGGATCGTCGGTCGTCGTCTCTGGTTGAATCTCCTCGGACTGGACATCCGCGGTCGGTTCGAGCGACACCGCCGCGAGCAGGTCCCGCGGCGAGACCACGCCGATCAACTCCTCGCCGTTCCACACCGCCAACAGCGAGGTGGACTTGGCGGACAGTTCGTCGATGGCCTCGACCACGGTCGATTCGGGATCGATCGTCGGGACGCGCTCGATCATCGCGTCGGCGACGACCGGCGCTTCGACGCCGTCGATCAGCGTCCGGAGCGCACTGGATTTGGTGACGATCCCGATCGGCTCCTGGCCCCGAAGGACGACCGCCCCGTCGGCCTCCGAGCGCAAGACCACCTCGACACTCTCGGCGAGCGTATCGGATTCGCTCACGCCGACGTAGTCCTGGCTCATCACCTCCCGCACCGTCGCGTACGTGCTCATGTGTTGGACTATCCACCCGACGGCCTAAAAGGTCTCCCGCCATCTGGATCAGGTCGGCGCCGACCGGGCCCAGGGGAGTAGCCAGGTGCCGACGACCAGCGCGACGCTGCCAGCGATGACCAGCACGGCACACGAGGCCGCGATCGATCCAGGCCATCCGATCGCGGCCGGGTCACTCGCCGCCTGGAGGCCTCGTGCGAAGTACGTGACGGGACTCATTTCGACCGCTGGTCGGAACCACCCGGGCAACGCGCTCGCGGGGACGAACGTCTCCGAGAGGAGGATCAGCGGCAGTGCGATCGCGTTCGCGGCGGCGATCGCACCGTCGCGACCGTCCGCGAGCGATCCGATCACCGCGCCCACGCCACAGAAGACGCTCGTCGCGACCGGAACGTACACCACCAGCCAGGGCGACAGCGCGACTGGCGTCCCGAGGGCGACGAGCGCACCGAGCACAACGATCGCGGCCAGTCCGACGACGCTCACGGTGACGAGCGTCTGTGCGAGGAGCCATTCGGCCGGTGTGAGCGGCGTCGTCGCGAGTTTCTCGAATCGTCGGCCCTCCCGCTGTCTGACGACCTCGCTGGCGAGTCGGGACAACGGGGTAAAAACCACCACGACCGCGAGATAGGCGGCGGCGTGGGTCCCACGACCACCGAACAACCCACCGGTCCGGACCAACCCGGCGAAGATCGCGATCAGCACGATCGGAAAGCCGAACGTGAAGAAAACCGCCGTCCGGCGGCGCACGAACGACCGCCAGGCTGCGACGCTCTCGGCGCGAATCCGGCGAGCGCGGCTCATGGCGACGCCTCCCCGTCGCCGATCGCGGCGGCCGACTCCTCGGCGGTGGCCAGTTCGAGATAGACGTCTTCGAGATCTGGCTCGGTCCAGGAGAGGCCCTCGACCCGATAGCCCTGGTCGGTGATCCCGGCTGCAATCTCGCCGATCACCGTGGGTTCGACGCCGACGATCTGCACGCCGTCCTCGGTTCGTTCGACGGGGCCCCGATCGATCGCCGCGGGCGGTGCGTCGGTGGCGACGGTCAACCGGGAGCGGCCGCCGTGGGCGTCGATCAACTCCGCTGGCGACCCCTCCGCGACGAGACGACCGTTCGCAAGCATCCCGACGCGATCGGCGACCGCCTCGGCCTCGCTCATGAGATGCGTCGAGAGCACGATTGTCGTTCCGTCGGCACTGAGATCGTCGAAGACCGACCAGAGCGCGCGTCGACCGGCCGGATCGATCCCCGTGGTCGGCTCGTCGACCACGAGCAGGTCGGGATCGTTCACCAGTGCGGACGCGACACACACGCGTCGGCGCTGCCCGCCGCTGAGATCGCCATACGGGCGGTCGATCGTGGGGTCGATTCCGACCGTTTCCAGTGCCGCGGCCGGCGAGGTGGCATCGTCGTAGAGCCCGCTGTCGTATTCGAGCAGTTCGAGCGGCGTGAGTCGATCGTGCGGATCGAACGATTGCGGGAGGTACCCGATTCGATCGGGACTGACTCGTTCGGGTGCGATCCCGAACAGTCGGACCCGGCCGCCATCCGGCGCGAGCGTTCCCACGAGCGTTCGCGCGAGTGTGGTTTTGCCCGCGCCGTTCGGACCGATTACGCCGTAGATCGCGCCGCGATCGATCGAGAGATCGACATCGTCAAGGGCCACCGTTTCGCCGTACTGCAGGTGAAGGCTCCTCGCCTCAACGACCGCGTCCATGTGTGCCCCTGGTCGAGGTCGACAGAAAGCGTTCTGGTCGCGGGGATATTCATCCGCCGATGGTCGGTCGCCAGGACAGCACACCGATGGCGACGACGTACGACGCGGTACCGATCCAGGGTGTCCCTGCGATCGTCGCGAGTCCCACCGTCGAGCCACCGATGCCCGCGAGCAGGGCCGCGACCAGCGACCAGCTACACGAGACACAGGTCAGCAGTCCAAGTACTCCCGAGAGGGCCGACACCGAGGCGTCGGCGATCCGCCGGGCGACGAGGATCGCCAGCGCGGCGTACCCGATCGCTCGATAGGGCAGGAATCGAATCGTCAGCGGATCGCCCGTGTAGATCAGGGCGGGGCCGTACCCCGGTGCGAGCCAGTGCAGGGCGAGTCCGCCCGATCCGCCGGGGGCGACGAGTCCACCGAAGACGGCGAGCACCGCGAGGTATCCGGTCCCGACGCCGATCGCGAGGCGACGCCGGTCCCGGAGTGATCGGCCCCACGCCACCGCAACGATCGCGAGATCGATCCAGAGCCAGGGGAGCAGGGCCGCCAGCGGATCGGTGAGGACGCTCCCGGCGAGCAGTTCCCAGCCAGCGACGATCGCGAGTTCGACGTTGAGGAGCACGGCAAGCCAGAGCACCCGTCGGCCGGTGAGCCAGTCGGGACGCTGCAGCCAGTCGCTGCAGGTCCCCTGGCCCGGGAGCACCATCTAGATCACCAGCGCGTCGACGGCGACGGTCACGAGTACCGTTCCGAGGAAGGCATTCGAGGCGTGAAAGGCCCGGAGTGCGGCCGATCGATCCCGATCGGCGTGAAGTCGGACGACCGCGACGAGGAAAATCGCCCCCACGGCGGCCGAGACGAGGGCGTACAGCGGTCCGAGTCCGCCAACTGCGCCGAGGACGATCGTTCCGATCAGCGTCGCTCCCAGCCACCCGACGATGTGTTTGCGTGTCGTCGCTGCGCCCCGCACGACCGGCATCATCGGGATATCCGCCGCAGCGTAGTCGTCCCGGTAGACCAGCGCGAGATTGTAGAAGTGGGCGGGCGTCCACAGGAAGATCACTCCGCCGAGCGCGAGTCCGCCCCACCCGATCGAATCGGTCACCGCCGCCCAGCCGATCAGCGCGGGCAACGCGCCAGCGAATCCACCGATGACGGTGTTCTGAACGGTATTGGGTTTGAGGACGAGCGTGTATCCGATCGAGTAGAAGGCGATCGCGATCGCGCCCAGTGCGGTCGCGAGGGCGCCGACCTGCCAGAAGACGGCGATCGAGGCGACCGCGAGGGCGACGCCGAACGCGAACGCGTTCCGCGCGGGGATGCGTTCGGTCGGGAGCGGCCGGTCGGCCGTGCGCTGCATCTCCTGGTCGACATCGCGTTCGAGGACGTGATTGAAGGTCCCGGACGCACCGATCGCGAGGACACCGCCGGTGAGTGTCACCACGACGGTTCCGGGATCGAGATCCGGACCGGCCGCCAGCGCCATCGACGCCGCGGCGACGAGGCCGAGCAACCACATCAGTTTGGGTTTCGTCAGCGCGATGTAGGCCCGGATCGTCCCGGCCACTCCGGTCGGGACCGGCCCGGGATCGCGCTCGCCGCGCCGAGCGGCCCCGGCCGTCTCGCGGGCGGGGCGATCGGCTGTCCTGGCTTCCAGTGTCCAGGCCAGTGCGGCGACGAGCACTGTGAAGATCACCAGCGCCACGCCGAGGTGGATCGCCGCGGCGCTCGTCGTGCCCGCGCCGATGGCGAGCACGGCACCGAGGGCGACCTGGACGGGATAGATCGTCACGGCCCCGAGGAGCGCGAATCGAACCCGGCGCGGTTCCGATTCGATCCAGGCCACGAGTGCGAGCACGCCGACAAGCACGCCGACCGCCGCGGCAGACAGGCGGTGGGCCCAGACAATGCCCAGATCGACCGATCCCAGCGCGAGTTCCGATCCGTGACACCCCGGCCAGGTGGGACAGGCCGCTGTGGCTCCCGTCAGGGATTGTGTCGCACCGAGCACGATCAACAGGTACAGCCCCGAGATCGCCCCGACGAGACCACCGACGAACCGCGTCTCGACTCTCACACCGCCAGAAAGGTCCCTCAATCACTTAGGGGCCCCGGAACCCACCATTTTCCCGGGATTCCCGAGGCCCCCTCCGGGGTTACCGACGGCACCCAGACGACCGACGGCCCCGGACGCCTGCGGATTCCCCGGTCTTTTGCCAGGTTGCGCACGTATTTAACCGGGAATCGGCTAGACCCGATAATGAGATTCACGCGACCGGGTGGCGCGATCCTTGCGGCGGTCGTCCTCCTCGTGGGGGCGGAGACAGCCGCTGGCGAACCCCTCACGAACTCGGCGGAGATGATATCGGGGTTGAGTACGATCTTGCTCGCGATCGCGATTCCGATCACCCTGCTAGTCGAGGGCATCCTCGGCTACGCCATCTGGAAATTCAGACAGTCAGATGCCCCGAAGCCGACCGAAGAGAATCGCCGACTCGAAATCGCCTGGACGGCGGCGACGGCCGTCATCTTGCTCGTCGTCGGCATTCTGGCATACAGCGCGCTCGGTGCGCCGTCGGTAACGGCGACCGAGGCGTCCGTCGAGGAGACTATCGAATCGGGCAATCCGGTCATCGTCAACGTGACTGCCTACCAGTGGGGCTGGACGTTCCACTATCCCCAGCACGGCTTCAACACGAGCGATCGCCTGACGCTGCCCGCGAATCGGACGACCGTGATGCGTATTCGATCCGCAGACGTGGTCCACTCGGTGCACGTGCCCGCACTCGGACTGAAAAAAGACGCCATCCCCGGTCGGACCAACTACATCCAGACGACGATCCGGCCGGCCGCCATCCGCGAGGAGCCCTACGTGCTGTACTGTGCCGAGTTCTGTGGAGCGGGCCACTCCGAGATGCTCGCTGATCTGACCGTCGTCTCCGAATCCGATTACGAAGACTGGGTGGCGAATCAGACGGCGACGGCCTGAGGCCACTCCACCGGAGAGCGGATGAGGGGGGAAAGCAGAAGAGAGCGGAAGAGAGGGAGAGCGGAAGAGAGCGGAAGAGAGGGAGAGCGGAAGAGAGCGGAAGAGAGGGAAAGCGGAAGAGAGCGGAAGAGGGGGAAAGCGGAAGAGAGCGGAAGAGGGGGAAAGCGGAAGAGAGCGGAAGAGAGGGAGAGCGGAAGAGAGGGGTGGGTGAGGAGTGGAGGACGCGTCACCCGTCTCC
>JBDGTN010000114.1:2858-6110 GCA_042216835.1 Halococcoides sp. | reverse complement strand
TCGATCAGGTCACTGGCAGTCGATCGGCGAGGCGATCGATGTCCGCCGGGGTCGAGACGGCATGGACCGAGGCCCGGAGCGTCCCCTCGGGCGTGGGCAGCGTTCGCACGCGAACATCGTCCTCGCGGAGGCGCTCGACCGTCCGATCGGGATCGTCGACCCGGATCGTCACGAGACCGCTTTCGGGGTCGGCCGGACTCACGAGTCGATCCGCAGGGACCCGGTCGGTCAGCCGACCGGCGAGACGGACGATCCGGTCGGCGATCCGGTCGATACCGACGCGATCGACCGTCTCGACGGCCGCTTCGAGGCCCGCATACGGGGCGGGCGAGGCCGTCCCGAGTTCGAGGCGCCGCGCGTCGGGCTGCAATGTGAGGCCCTCGCCGTCGGTCACCGACCGATAGCCCACGCGTTCCGGTTCGATCGCGTCGATCGCATCCGGCGCGACGGCGAGCATGCCCGCCCCCCACGGCCCGAGCAGCCACTTGTGACTCGCCGCGGCGACGAAGTCGGCGTTCCATCGCGACACATCGATCGGGTGCTGACCGACCGACTGGACGGCGTCGACGAGGACGCGAGCCCCGGCGTCGTGGGCCTCGCTCGCCAGTTCGGCGATCGGCCAGCGCGTGCCGTGTGACCACGTCAGCGACTGGAGCGTGACGAGATCCGCCCCCTCGATCGCCGTGCTGAAGGCCGCCCGATCCAGGCGGCCCGCGTCGGTCTCGACGACCCGGACCTCGATATCGCGAGTCTCGGCGAGGCGCTCCCAGGGCAGGACGTTCGCCGGATGTTCGAGGTCACTCCGGACGACCACGTCACCCGTGTCGAGATCGAGGGCGTCGGCGATCCGCGCAATGCCGTCGCCCGTCGAGTTCGTCAGTGCGACCTGTTCCGGATCGACCCCGAGCAGATCGGCGGCGGCCGCGCGGGCCCGATCGAAGCCCGCGAAAGCATCCTCGTAGGCCCCGTCGCCGGCGTGGGCGGCGGCGTGGTCGTCGAGGGCGTCGCGAGTGGCCGCGAGCACGGCCTCGGAGGGTGGGCCGCTCGCCCCGAAGTTGAGGTAGGTCGTCTCGGCGAGCGCCGGGACCGCATCGCGCCAGTCGAGTGGGTCCATGGCCGGGCAAGGCGGGCCGCCGGGTTGAATCCTCCGCCGGGATCGGTCGTCGCGACCGGTGTCACTCGAGGTCGGCGAGGACCGACTCGTATGGATCGTCGGTGACGAGGCCACCGCCATCCTCGGGGGCGCGCACGACGAGGTCGTCGGGCCCTCGCGGGGCGGTCGAGACGGGAGCCTCCGCCCGCCCGACGATCGTGATCTCGTCGCCCACGTCGATCGTCGTTTCGTAGTATAGCCGTTTCCCACCGAACAGGAGGCCCCAGAGGTGGCCGAGATGGCCCGCGTGTGAGCCAACCCCGGGCAAACGATCGACGAAGTCGGCGATGCGATCTGTCGTTTCGTCGCCCGGTTCGGCCGACTGGACCATCGCCATCGTATCGAAGAGGGCCAGGACTTCCTCGGTCGATATTCGGCCCTGTCCGCGGCGTCTGGATTCCCCCAGCGCCCCCTCGGCCTGATCGGCAGACGACCCCGTCGTCGTGCGGTGATCGCCGATTTCGACCCGGATCTCGTCGGAGCCATCCGCGAGCACGAACGGGCCCGACCAGAGCCCGGCCGCGATCACCTCCCAGCGATACCCCGGAGCTTCACGTCTTGGATAGCGCTCCTGAATGGCCCAGGGCGCAATGGCAGCCTCGAACCCCCGTAGCGGCGACGCGATCGTGTCGGCGCGACGGATTTCACCGCTGATCGCGACCAGGCCCTCCCGATCGACATCGGCGATCGCACACTGGTCGGCGCTCCGGATCGCCTCGACGTGCCGGTCCGGACCGAACACTCCGAACGGTCCGAGAACCACCCCCGTCCCCGCAGTCACGGCTGACAGTCACCCATGGGCTGCGTTCGCCCGCGGCGACAATCAATCCCGGGTCTTAATGGCCGCATCCGATCCGACCGCGTCACGGCCGCGGCGGCCGACGAGAACGGCGGCCACGACCGCGAGCAATCCGAGCGCGATCAGCCCCAGCCAGCGGCGTCCAGCACAGCCAGCGGTGATCTCGCGGTCGTCTTCGTCGCCCGCCCCGGCGGGTCGGTCGTCGGCAGCGTCACCGGTCGACGACCCACAGCAGCCACACTCACAGTCGCACCCGGAGCCGACGATCGGGCCCGTCGAGTGGAGCTCGAACATGGTGATCTTCGATGCCATGGTGGCCGGTCGGGGCCGGGACGGAAAGACCGATCGGCCAGCGGCCCCCTCACGACGGCACTGTCGGTCACCAGGAGCCGAGAACGACAGTTCCAGCGACCATCCCGACCACGACCGCCAGGATCGCCCCCACGATGTGGAGTGCGGCCAGCCCCGCGGCCCGCCAGGGATCGCCCCGTTGAGCGGTACGAACCACCGCGAACGCAAACGACGAAAACGTCGTGAACGCCCCACAGAAGCCCGTTCCGAGGAGTTCAAGCGCCCCGGGCGAGAGGTCGATCGTCACGAGCGCGCCGAGCGCGAGCGATCCCAGGAGATTCACCGCGAGCGTGTGGCGGTCGTCGTCGAGGTGGTCGCCGACGAGGTGCCGGGCCAGCGCACCCCCGATCCCGCCGATGCCGACCAGCAGGGTGCTCACCGGATCACCCCCCGCGTGAGTGCCTGCGCGGAGAGGATCGCGGCGAATCCGAGCGCGTAGGTGACCGCGACGTATGACAGCGCGACGACGGGGCCCGCGAGCGCACCGTCGATCGGGCCGAGGGCGTCGGCGACCGCGGCGATGGCGGGCCCACCGGCCGAGCGGCCCGCGAGATGGGTCGTCTCGACGGCGAACGTGCTGTAGGTGGTCAGCGACGAGCAGAAGCCGGTCCCCACGAGGAGACGCGTCTCGACGGACAGTCGATCGGCGAGGTGGCGCTCCGAGAGGACGACGCCGAGGACGAACGCGCCCGCGACGTTGGCAGCGAGCGTTCCCCAGGGGAGTGACCCCGAGAGCGCCCCCAGCGCGTGCCGCGAGATCGCCCCCGCGAACCCGCCCGCTGCGACGAACAGCAGGACTTCGAGGCGGTCGAACCGACTAGTCATACCGCCGGTCGGTCCGAGCGGAACAGAAACATTTCGATACGGATCGGCCGTGTTGCTCGCGCGCTTCGGTCGCAAGCGCGGCTCACGGCGGTCCGATCGCAAGCGCGGCTCACGCCGATCCGGC
>JBDGTN010000114.1:0-2758 GCA_042216835.1 Halococcoides sp. | reverse complement strand
TCGCAAGCGCGGCTCACGGCGGTCCGATCGCAAGCGCGGCTCACGCCGATCCGGCCGCACCGACGCCCAGAGCCCGCCGGACACGATACCACACCACGAGCACCGAGGGCGTGACGATCATCGCTGCGAGGTACGAGTACATGATCGCTATCGCGGTGACGACGCCGAACTGGCCGAGAATCGGCGTGATCGCGATGACGAGGACGCCGATACCCGAGGCCGTCGTGATCATGCTCCCGGTCAGCGCGCCGCCGGTCCCCCGGACGGTGTCCCCGAGGGCGTCCCAGAACGGCCGTTCGGGATACTCGTCGGCGAAGCGATGGACGACGTGGACCGAGTAGTCGATGCCGAGGCCGATCGCGACCGAGAGAATCGTCGCCGTCAGTGCGTTGAGCGGCAGTCCCAGGGCGCGCATCGTTCCGACGATCAGCGCGAGCGAGACCAGGATCGGGGCGAGGTTGACCAGCCCCAGACTCGTCCGGCCATCGACGACGCGGTAGATGATCAGCAAAAACACGGCCGTTCCGATCAGGGCGACCGCGAGACTCGTGATCGCGGACCGAAGAATCGTCGCGGCGATGGCGTCGAAGACCACCACCTGCCCCGTCGCGGTGGCGTCCCCGCGGAAATTCCGGGCGAACTGACGGGCCTGGGTGGCGATTTCGCCATCGCTCGCAGTCGATTCGACCTGATAGACCAGTCGCGTCCGCCGATAGTCGGTGGTGAGGTACTGGCGGGCCTGCGCACGGGCCGGCGAGTCCATGAGCGCATCGTACACCGTTTCGAGGTTCTCCTCGGGAATGCCATCACCGTCGGGATCGTTCCGGGCGACCAGGCGAGCGAACGCGGGGGACTGGTCGGCATAACTCCGGATGACGGTCCCGATCCAGCGCACTTCGGCGCGGCGATCGGTCGCGACGAACGCATCCGGCGGGTGGCGGTTGGCGTGCTGGATCTCGTCGAGTTGGCCGGCCTCGCGCATCGGCGCTTCGAGATAGATCGTCACCGAGGACTGCCGATCGGACGAGAACCGCTCCTCGAGGAGGTTCATCGTCGCGGTGACGGTGGACTCCGACGGCGCGAACGGTTCGGGCAGCGATTCGAGGATCGCGGGCGTCTCCTCGGGTGGCAGGAAGTCCTCCTGGCTGAATGAGGTATCGACGCCGCCGTAGATCGCTGCACCCCCGGTCAGCAGGGCGATGACGACCAGCGTCGCGATCGGCGCCCGCCGGGCGAGGACGAGTCCACCCGACAGCAGGCGTCCGAGCGCCGATTCCTCCGCGCCGAGCGGGCGTTTCGCCGGGCGATCGGATCGACCGAGAAACTCGTCGACCAGCAGTTTCGCGGCGGGGAGGAAGATCCCGAAGATGGCGAAGGTGATGATGATCCCCATGGCGGCGACGAATCCGAAATCCCGGATCGGCCCGAGGTCGCTCGTGAGATTCGCCGAGAAACCGATGACGGTCGTCCCCGTCACGATACCGAACGCGACGAGCAACTGGGCCATCGTCGTCCGCATCGCTGGCTGGGCACGTGCGCCCGCGACGCGCTCCTCGCGGTATCGATTGATCGTATGGATACCATAATCGATCCCGACCGCGAGCAGGAGTGGCGGAATCGCGATGAGCATCTGCGTGAAGGGAATGCCGAGCCATCCGACCGCGCCGAACGTCCAGATGATCGCCATCACCAGGGCGATACCCTCCAGGAGGAGATCGACCGGATCGCGGTACGCGACGATCAAAAAGAGCAGAATGAGCGCGACGGCGGCCGGGACGACGATCACCAGCGAGTCCAGGATGACGTTCTGAAACTCGGCGGCGACGATGCCAGTCCCGAAGACCGTCACGTCACCCGATGTGCGCTCGACGACGCGTTCGACTGCGACCTGGTAGGTCTGGAGCGGACTCTGACCGCTGGTGCCCGCACCGCTCGCGATCCCCGCGGGGACGGTATGGGTCACCGTCGCAATGGTCGCCGAGGCGCGCGCACTCTCGGGGTTGAAATCATCGCTCAGCGATCGATCGAAACCGGGTCGGGCCGCGAGGCGGGCGACCGCGCGATCGATCTCGGTGGGCGTCGACCGCTCGATGGCCGCGCGCTGGGCCTCGATCGTGCGCGCCGTGGGGTCGATCGTCCGGGCGATCGAACGGGCGACGCTACTCGTCGCAGTGATCCGGAGGGAGTCCCGTTCGAGCAGGCGCTCCTGGAGGGCGAGCAACTGCAGGAGCGCGCTTCGAGAGGACGTTCCGATCCTGGACGATCAGCGTCGTCGACCCGGTGTCGGCGGTGAAGGTCGGACCGAACACCTCGCGAACGGCCTCGTAGGCGTCCTCGGAGGGAGAACCCTCGGTAAACTGACTCGTCCCCGACTCGGTCGAGACGTTGCCGAATCCGATCGCGAACACGAGCGTCAGAACGAGGCCGACGAGCACGACCCGGCGGGTGTGCTCGACGACGAGGCGATCGATCGCAGCAACGAGGCGATCGGCCGGGCCCATCACCGGGTACACACCGCCGCCGGGAATTCAGGGTTTCGGCGACTGCGGCCGTCGATCGGTCTGACGGTCTCCAGTCACCAGGCTGCCGACGGCAGCCAGCACGGATCCCGGACCGTGCGGTCAGCGTTTTCGAGGTGGAGCCTCCGGCCTCGAGAAGACTCACGGAACCACTGCCTGCACCGATCGATTCTCGGCGACAATTTTGACATCCTCCCCGCCCTCTCTCGGCGCATTCGCGCCTCGATTGATACTGCCGG
>JBDGTN010000031.1:0-6214 GCA_042216835.1 Halococcoides sp. | reverse complement strand
CTCGTGATGACGAGAATCTTCGATTCTCGAACCACTTGACCCCGAGGCGATTTACCGCTCGACGGATGCGATCCCGTAGCGGTCGTCGTACTCGATCGCCGCGAGGTCGATCGGGGCCTCGGGCCCACAGATCGGACACTCGGGATTCGGAGCGATGTCGACCGTCTCGGTCGTCAGCGTCGTCGCGTCGTAGATGACGTGGCGACCGTCGAGGGCGGCGGTGTCGATCAGGGCGTGGAGGGCGGCCGTCGCCTGCATCGTCCCGATCGTACCCGGGACGGCCCCGAGCACGCCTGCCGACGCGCAGTCGGGGACCTCGCCGGGCGGTGGCGCGCGCCCGAACAGACACCGATAACAGGGCTGGCCGTCGACGACGGTGACCTGGCCCTCGAAGCGAAGGACCGAACCGAAGACCGCGGGCACGCCGGCCAGCATCGCGGCGTCGTTACAGACGAAGGCCGCGCCGAAATCGTCGGTCGCATCGACTGCAACGTCGACCGTGGGGACGATCTCGCGTGCGAGATCGAGATCGAACGTCGTCTCGTGGGTCTCGACGCTCACCTCGGGATTCAGATCCTCGACGAACGCCGCGGCGCTCGCGACTTTCGGCCGGCCCCGATCGCCGTCACCGTGGACGATCTGGCGCTGGAGATTCGACCGTTCGACGCGGTCGTCGTCGACGATGACGAGTTCGCCGACGCCCGCGGCCGCGAGATACGCGATCAACGGCGATCCGAGCCCACCTGCGCCGACGATCAGGACGCGTGCGTCGGCCAGTCTCGCCTGCCCGTCTGGTCCGACGGCTTCGAGGACGATCTGACGGGCGTATCGGTCGAGCTGATCGGCGTCGAACCCGTTCACACTCGATCCAGGTGGTCGATCGGCAAAACACGACCGATACCGGCCACCGATCGGATCGACCCGATCGATCGGGCGAGGGTGTCGTCGCGACCCGAACGGTTTTTCGGTCGGCTGGCCGTGGGCAGCGTATGCCACGCGCGACGCTCGCGATCGCAGTCCCGGAGGACACCTGGATCGGCGAGCTCTCGCGTCGTCATCCGGACGCGCGGTTTCGCGTGCTCGCCGCGGTCGGTGACGACGACGAGGGCACCGCGATCGCGATCGTGGATGCCGACGATCCCGCTCCGATCGTCGCGGCAATGAACGATCTTGATGCGGTCTCCGGGGTCGATCTCCTCCAGCGTGGGGGCGAAGAGGTCGTCGTGCAGTTCCAGACCACCGATCACCTCCTGCTCGAATCCGCCCGCGGATCGGGCGTTCCGCTGGAGATGCCCGTGGAAATCGTCGATGGCCGGGCCACGATCGAGGTGACCGGGCCGCAGGATCGGCTCTCGATGCTCGCCGATCAGTTCGAGGCGGCCGGCGTCGAGTACAGTGTCGAACGCCTCCGCCAGGAGATCAGTCCGTCTTCACTGTTGACCGATCGCCAGCGGTCTCTCGTCCGGGAGGCCGTCGCGGCGGGGTACTACGACGTGCCGCGAGACTGTACGCTGACCGATCTGGCCGACCGCGTGGATCTGGCGAAATCAACCGTCAGCGAAACGCTCCACCGGGCCGAGAGTGCTGTCCTCAAAGAGTACGTCGGTCGACTCGCTCCCGACGACGCGATCGGAGACTGACCGGTCTTTAGTGAGACTGACCGGTCTTTAGTGAGACTGACCGGCCTTTAGTGAGACTGACCGGACGCTTTCAGAATCGCAGGCGTGAATCGGCCAGAGAATTTTATCAGGCCGCCGGTCGTACGATTTGACGATGGCAACCTCGACCGACGCCGATCGGCGTCGCGCTGGCACCGTCGAGATCGCTCACGCCTGGGCCGAAGGTGACGGTCGCAAACCGCTCGATTCCCTTCTGAGTGAGTATCACGACCGGAACACTGGCGCGAACGTCACCGATACGTTCTACGAGGATCTCAGCCTCTCGGTCAAGTCCCGGATTCTCGCCGAGGACCCGCCCTCGATCTGGGTCGAGTGGCCCGGTGAGAGTCTACGGCCCTACGAGGATGTCGATGCGTTGCGCGACCTGACCGATGTCTGGACCGACTCCGATATGGAGTCGGGCTATCTCGACGGACCACGCGAACTCTCCCAGATCGGCGGCAAATACCGGGCGGTACCGATCAACATCCACCGGATCAACAACCTCTTCTACCGGACCGCGGCGGTCGAGCGCCTGGGGATCGGTCCCGGGAGCATTCGCGACCCCCGGGAGTTTCTGGAGGTGCTCGAAATCTGTGATGAGGCGGGCGAACTCGGAATGGCCCAGCCGATGAAAAACCCGTGGACCGTCTTGCAGCTGTTCTCGATGATCCTCATGGGGCAGTTCGGGGCCGACGTGTACCGGTCGATCACCGCGGGCAATCCTCACGAACACCGCGGGGCGATCGAGACCTCGCTCGAACTGCTCGACGCGTACGCCGATCTGGCGAGTGACGATGCCACCTTCGTCGGGATGGTCGGTGCGAACGAGCGATTTCTCGACGGCGAGTCGGTCTTTTTCCACCAGGGCGACTGGGTCGGTGGCGAGTACGCCGATGTCGAGGGGTTCGACTACCGCGAGGACTGGGATCATATCCCATTCCCGGGGACCGACGGCGTGTACGCGATGGGCATGGACGCGTTCGTCGCCGCGAGGACGCTCGACGACGCCGAGTGGGGGCCGACCCGGGAGTTTCTGGAGTTTGCCGGGTCGCCGGCGGGATTGCGCACCTTCAATCGGATCAAGGGCGCGATTCCGCCCCGCGGTGACGTCTCGCTCGATAACTATCCACCGTTTCTGCAGGATCAATATCAGGATTTCCAGGCCTCTCGCGAACAGGTGGGCTCGGACGCTCTCGAAACCCATCCCGAGCGATTCATCGAGGCCAAGGCCGCGATCGCCTCGTTCGTCACCGATCGCGACGTGTCGGCTGCCGTCGGCGAGTTCGTCGCGGCGTACGAGTAGTCGCTGACGCGTCCGGTCTCGTTGCTCCCGCCGCAGAGTGATCGCCGCGAGTAGTTTCAGCGACGGTGTCGATAGACGCCGGGGGAGCGGCCATCATCACCGATCGGGATCATCGCAGCGGTAACGACTCCCAGCAATCACAATCAGGCCGTTTCGAGTTCGCGCTCCAGATCGCGGAGGCGATCGATGCGCTTCTCGGTCGGCGGATGGGTCCGAAACAGGCGTGCGATCACGCCGGACTCGATCGGGATGACAAAGAGGGCGTTCATATCGCTCTGTTCGCGGAGGTCCTCGTCGGGGACGCGATCCATCCGGTTCGATATTTTCGCCAGTGCGCTCGCGAGCGCCGAGGGCTGGCCGGTGATCGCCGCGCCACCGCGATCGGCGGCGTACTCCCGATAGCGAGACAGCGCCCGGATGAGTAGATAGGAGACGATCCAGACCACCACGGAGAGTGCGATGGCGACGATGACGCCACCCGACCCGCCGTCGCGGCGGTTGCGGCCGCCACCGAACAGCCATCCCCAGCGGACGACCAGGAAGGCGATCGAGGAGAGGAACGTTGCGATCGTCATCACCATCACGTCACGATTCTTGACGTGAGCGAGTTCGTGTGCGAGCACGCCCTCCAGTTCCTCGCGATCGAGTGTCTGCAGCAGGCCGGTCGTGACACAGACCGTCGCCGAGGACTGTGAGCGCCCCGTCGCGAAGGCGTTCGGGGTCCGGGTCTCGGCGACGGCCACGTCGGGTGTTGGCAGGTCGGCCTGCTGAGCGAGTCGCGTGACCGAATCGTGCACCTCGGGATACTCCTCGGGGTCGACCCGGCGGGCGCCCATGCTGTAGAGCGCGAGTCGATCGCTGAAAAATAGCTGCGCGAGCGAGAACGCCCCGAGCAGGCCCACGGCGATCAGCATGTTCTCGAAGTACAGCGCCAGTACCGCGACGAAGGCCAGATATACGGCAAAGAGCAGCCCCATCGTCACTGCCATGCGGCCGCGCAGCCCCCAGTCTGTCGACCACTCCATGTCGGAACTGGGCCGCTCGCACCGAAAAACACATCGGTTCCGGCGGTCCCGAGTGTGGGAACTGGGTCGTCTCCGTGGAGACGGTCGTGATCTCGCGGAGAGCGACGATCGACGACGAACGCGGTGCTTTTGGAGGCCCGCCGGGAACGATCGGGTATGCCACGATCGGGGCGTCTCTGTCCGCGCTGTGGCGCGTCCGTCGAGAGCGCTGCCGATCCCGAGGGCCGGGGTCTGTGCGTGCCCTGTACGCTCGACGAGTACGATCTGGTGAGCGCTCCCGATCGGATCGAAATCGTTCTCTGTGCCCACTGTGGCGCGGTCCAGCGGGGCAATCGCTGGGTCGATGTCGACGCCGACGACGCCGTCGACGTGGCGATCGACGCCGTGACCGAGGCACTCGGCGTCCACGTCGACGCCGAGGAGGTCACCTGGGCGGTCGCGCCCGAACGGATCGACGAAACGACTGTCGACGTGCACTGCGAGTTCACGGGTCGGCTCCGCGACGAACCCGTGACCGAGACGGTCACCGTTTCCGTCAGGATCGGACACGGCACCTGTACCCGGTGTGGCCGCATCGCTGGCGGATCGTACGGGAGCGTCCTTCAGGTGCGCGCGATCGATCGCACGCCGACCGACGAGGAGATCGAGCGCGCCGAGGCAATCGTCCAGGAGGTCGTTGCCGACGCTGCCGAGGACGATCGGGACGCCTTCCTCACCGAGATCGGCGCGGTCGAAGCGGGCCTGGACGCGAAGCTCTCGACGCCGAAACTCGGCCGCCAGGTCGCCCGTCGTGTCCGGGCGGCCCTCGGCGGCACCATCGGCGAATCCAGCACGCTCGTCACCGAAGACGAGGACGGCAACGAGGTTATGCGGGTGACTTACCTCGTCCGCTTACCCGCCCACGGCGAGGGGGCGATCGTCGATCCTGCGGACGGGGCGGGCCCGGTCGCGATCGAGAGCGTCGGCGAGACCCTCCGCGGGCGACGACTCGCGACCGGCGCGACCGACCGGTTCGATGCCGATCGCTCATTCGAGACGGTCGGCGACGCGAGCGAGGCCAGCGAGACGACGCTCGTCACCGTCGAAGACGCCAATGCGATTCAGGTGATCGATCCCGAGAGCTACGAACCGGTCACGATTCCCCGACCCGACGATCTCGACGTGGGCGGCGAGACCGTCCGGGTCGTCCGGGCCGACGGTCGACTGTACCCGCTGCCGTCGTAATTGTCCGCCGGTCGGCGGTCGATTTTATATAGGGTCGGGCGGTATCTGGGGATATGACGCTGCTGGATCGGATCAAGTCACTTGTCGGACTGGGGTCGAAGCGTTCAAAATCGGGCGATAGAGATGTCGAAGTGACCGTCGAGGACTCTGGCCCCGATCAAACCACTGACGGTGGGTCCGGATCGGCCACGACTGAGGAAGATCCCGAAGACTGGGGGGTCCCGCCCGGGTACGACGGCGACGAGTCTGAGGTGCAGGCGGGTCCAGAGGCCTTTTCCGATGTGCAAGGGGCAGGGGAGGCCGAATCCGACGACTCCGGATCGACGTCAGCCGAAACCGCCGAGTCGAGTGGCAGGGCGGGTGAGTCCTCCGAGTCGGATGGGGCGACGACTGGCGCTGCCGAAACAGACGATGAGGCCGACTGGCGGACCATCGACGACGAGGCATCGTCGGAGAGTCCAATCGAGGAGGCCGAACCCGAACCCAGTGAGGAGGGCCCGGAGCTGACGGAGATCAAGGGTATCGGCCCGGCCTATGAGAATCGGCTGGTTGAGGCGGGCGTTTCCAGTGTCGAATCGTTGATCGCCGCGGACACGTCCGATCTGGCCGAGAGCACCGACCTCTCGGAGACGCGAATCCAGCGCTGGCAAGAGCGAGCCGAATCCCTCGAAACGTATCGTGGTGAATAGCACGCGCGTCGCCGGCACAGTCCTCTGAGTGTCACAAACGGCTCGATACGGTGTGACGCGTCGGCATACGGGGGCCTGTGGGCCCCAGGTCGGAAAGACGAATTTAAGTATCCCTGCGGGCAACCTCTCGTTGTCGCTCGGTTGGTGTAGTCCGGCCAATCATATCGGCCTTTCGAGCCGATGACCTGGGTTCGAATCCCGGACCGAGCACTCTCACGCCGGTTTTTCGAGAAAGATGCGCGGGAAGAGGGTTACCTTTGACCTCCTCCGCGTGAACGCGGAGGAATCCGACCATCGGATTTCCGCCGAGCA
>JBDGTN010000164.1:0-6220 GCA_042216835.1 Halococcoides sp. | reverse complement strand
TCGCGACGTTCGAATCGCGCGGTGTCGATCACGTCGTCCACTGCGGTGACATCGTCGCGCCGTTTGCGGCGACGCCGTTCGATCGGTCGTTCGAATTTCATGCCGTTCGTGGCAACAACGACGGCGAGTGGGCGCTCGCGGAACGGATCGATGCGTGCGGACGTATCACGGCGAGTTCGCCCATCTGACGGTCGACGGCCGCGAGATCGCCGTCTATCACGGCACGAGCGAACCGATCGTCGAGGCGCTGGTGGCCTGTGGCGAGTACGACTACGTCTGTCGGGGCCACACCCACGAACGCGTTCTCGACGAGCACGCGGGGGCCGTCGAGATCAACCCCGGTGGGCGCTCCATCCCGCAGGCGCCCGGAGATCCGGCCGTGGCGATCCTCGAGACGACCGTGCCGGTCGGGACCGACGCAGTCGAGTTCGTCGACGTGTCCTGACCGGAGCACCCTGTCCTGATCGGAGGACTGAATGGGCCCGCCCCCGGAGCGCGACCATGACCGACCACGGCGACCGGCTACGCGGGCCCGCCGAGACGGCGATCGATCAGTGCATGGGTCTGGCGGCCGGCGAGTCCTGTCTGGTCGTCACCGACGACGAGCGCCGGGCGATCGGCGAGGCGCTGCGTGCGGTCGCCGCCGATCGGACCGATGCGGCCTCCATGCTGACCTATCCGCCGGGCGACCAGCACGGCGAGGAGCCGCCCGCGCCCGTCGGAGCGGCGATGGCCGCCGCCGACGTGGTGATCGCACCGACGACGAAAAGCATCAGTCACACTCGCGCCCGCGAGGCCGCCTGCGAGGCCGGGGCGCGGATCGCGACACTCCCTGGCATCACCGAATCGGTCTTCCGGACGGGTCTCGACGCCGATTACGGGGCGATCGCGGACGCCTGTGATCGGATCTATGACGCGGTCGCCGGGGCCGAGGAGATCCACGTCTCGACGGCCCGGGGCACCGACGTGACTGTCCGACCGATGGATCGCGAGTGGCACCGTGACACCGGGATCGTCCACGACCCGGGCGATTTCTCGAATCTCCCGGCCGGCGAGGTGTTCGTCAGTCCCGCCCACGTCGAGGGCCGGATCGTCGTCGACGGCACGATGATGCCCCACGGGGCCATCGACGATCCCATCACGATCGACGTGACCGCCGGCACCATCACGTACGTCGACGACGCGGCGCTGCGCGAGGAACTCGACGCGGCGGCCGATCGATCGGGTGACGGCGCGTTCAACCTCGCGGAGTTCGGCATCGGAACGAACGCCGCCGTGACCGACCTCGTCGGATCGGTGCTGCTCGACGAGAAGGCCGCTGGAACGGTGCATTTCGCGATCGGTGACGACGCCTCCATCGGCGGCGACACCGAGGCGGCGATCCACCTCGACGGAATCGTGTGTGATCCGACCGTGACTGTCGACGGGACCCCGCTCGAACTGCCCTCGACGGAATAGTGTCCGCGCCGTCGTCCGAACGATGCCCATAATCCAGAAGACATTTGACCGGATCTACTCATGTATCGAACGATGGACACGCAGTCGTGGGTGGACCGGGTTCCAGAACGCGTTCGTGACCGGCCAGTATTGGCAGTGATCGTCGCGATTGCCGCCATTGCGGTGGCGATTCGGCTGATCGCCCTGGGATATCGGGTGTTTTACTACGACGAGGCGTGGTTCGGCTACTGGATTCTCCGCTTCATGGAGAACGGATCGTGGCATTACCGGCCGATCCTCCACGGGCCGTTTTTCGTTCGAGTCAACCCCATCGTCTTCCAGACCCTCGGGGTGAGTGACGCGACGGCCAGACTGGTCCCGGCGCTGATGGGTGGGCTGTTGCCGCTGTCGGCGTGGCTGTATCGCGAGCATCTCGACGACGACGAACTCGTCGCGCTTGCGGCCTTGCTCGCCGCGAACCCGATTTTACTCTACTACTCGCGATTCATGCGGAAGGATCTCCCTCTGGCGGCACTGATGTTCGTCGCGATCGGTCTCGTCGTGCGGACGATGGATACTCGCGAGCCGAAATACCTCTATGCCGCTGGCGTGAGTGTCGGTCTCGCGGCTTCGACGAAGGAGAGTTTCTTGCTCTGGATCGTCACCATCCTGGGGGGTCTCGTCTTCGTCGCCGACATGCGACTGCTGGATGAGGGTCGATCCTGGTCAGTTTACGTCCAGGTTCGGTCGGTTCTGTCTCGGCTTCGTGACACCGTCGATCGTGTCCTCTCGGGTGATTTCTCCGATATATCGGGGGCAATTGCCGACGACTCGGACGACCGCTCCGTGATCGCCATCTGGTCGGATCACGCCTTCTTCGCGACCGTCCTCGCCGTTGTCGTGGTGGTGTACTTCTACGCACCACGGGCCGGTCCGGGGCAGGAGATCGGTCTCTGGGCGGCACTCTTTGGCGACTTCCAGACCCTTCCGGCCGTCATCTGGGCGGCCACCGGCGGAGCGCTCGCCAAGGCCATCGATTACTGGGTTACCGGGAACATTCAGAGTCACCCGTATCTGCCGTATTTCGTCGATACGGCCTGGACGCTGGTGACGGGCGCGACGCTCGGTACCGTCTTCGGTGGCCTCGGCGGTCTCATCGACCGGTATCGAGACCGGTCGCGGGCTATCGTGGCGTTCTTCGCGTTCTGTGCCGGTGCGGCGACGCTGGGGTATCCACTCGCGAACAACCTGCCCGTTCCGTGGTCGACCGTTCACGCGGTCGTCCCGCTTGCGGTCCCTGCCGCGGTCGGTGTCGCCGCGACCGTCCGGGCGATCCGGGCCATGGACGATCGGCATTCCACGAGCGACGATCGATCTCCGCTTCGATCGGTTGCCACTGCCGGCCTCACGTTCCTCCTCGTCGCCGCTATCGTCTGGACTGGGGCGGTTGCGATCCAGACCAGCTATCTCGCCCCCCACGACAGTCCTCAAGGGAGTTCGGGTCACGAGATCGTCTACTATGCCCAGCCACCCGGTGAGTTGCGATCTGTGACCGACGCCATCGAACGCTCGGCCGATCGAACGACTGCTGGACCGGATGTCTTGTTCGTTGGCGGCAGCCTTGAGATGGAGGAATCACGGGTCGATGTACCGCCAGCGACCGGGGCCTGGCACGCACGGATGCCCCTCCCCTGGTATACCGAGGGCTCGAACGCCGACCTCGCCAGTGTTTCGTCACCCTCTCAGATCGGATCGTCGCCACCACCGATCGTGATCGTCGAACCGGGGCTTCGAGACTCGGTTGCCGACCGACTCGGTCGATCATACGTTGGCACCCACCACGACCTCGACACGGCCGGCGACCGTTCGGTCGTCGTGTTCGTTCACGATTCGCTCCGTCGTAGGAACTAGCTGTTATCGCGCGTGGTACCGTCCCCGTCAGCCTTAAGGACCAAGAGTCGAACGGGGAATTGTCCGATGCCGAAAGTTGAAATCACGATCCCCGAACACCTCGAAATGCAGATTGCCCAGCTGGTGGAACAGGGGGAATTTCTCAATCGCGAAGAAGCCATCGAGGACCTCCTCTCGACAGGGCTCAAGGCATACAAGACCAGCGGGCCGATGGACGACGAAGAGGAACCGGGTCTCGAGGAAGACGGCATGATGGGACACGACGACGAATACGTCTTCTAGTTCGGCGCTCGTGGTGGTCTGGGAGTCGTTCTCGAACAACTCTTAAAGCCATCTCGGGCGTAGCGGGTTTCAAGGATGCACAAAGACGAGCTTCTCGAACTCCACGAGCATATGGTGACGATCATGGGGTATTTCGACGGGCAGGACGACATTCCATCGAGTCTGTTCGATCCGTACGACGAGCTCGACGTGACACCCGACGACGTTCACAAGTCCAAAAGCGAGCACAAACACGCCGTGTTCGTTCTGGGCAACGCGCTCGCGACAGCGATGAGCGACGACGAGTTCTCCGAGGCGGGCCGGGTCGGCAAGCGCATGAAAGAACTCGCCGAAGACGCCGAGCAGCGCATCTAGGCTCTTTTGTCGTGAACTGACCCAAGCGGTTTTGTCGCCGGGCCCGCCAGCGTTGGCATGCGAATTCACTGGCATCGCGAGGACCTCCGTCTCGCGGATAATGCCGCGCTCGGAGACCCATCGGACCCGTTTGTCGGGCTCTTCGTCTTCGATCCGGCGATCTGTGCGTACGCGGGCCCGCCGCGACTGGCGTTCATTCACGAGGCAGTCGAGGCGCTACGGTCCGCCTATCGCGAGCGCGGAGGGACGCTTATTGTCGCACACGGCGATCCCAGGACGGTCGTTCCGGAAATCGCCAACGAGTACTGGGCCGATCGCGTCACCTGGACGCGAGGGTACTCGGGACTGGCCCGCGACCGTGACGATGCCGTTCGCGAGGGCCTCGCCGATCGATCGGTGGCGCACGAGGCGATCGACGACGCGCTCTGTCACGAGCCAGGGACGATCCGCACGAACGCCGGTGACCCCTATCAGGTGTTCACCTACTTTGCGAGAAAGTGGCACGACCGTCCGGTCGACGCTCCGTATTCCCGGCCAGCTCCCGATCAGTTCGCCGAGGTCGATGACGAGCGCTCGATGCCGACGCTGTCTGACCTCGGCGAGGATGCAGTCGAGGTCGACCTCCCACCGGCGACGCCTACTGCGGCACGCGACCGACTGGACCGGTTCTGTTCGGAGCCGATTTTCTCGTATCGCATGGACCGCGACTCCCCCGCCCGGGAGGGGACCTCACGGCTGTCGCCGTATCTCGCTCACGGCCTCGTCGGCCCGCGGACGGTCTATCGAGCGACCGAGCGCGCCCGTGATTCTGCGCCCGACGAGGAGGCCGCCGACAACGTCCACGAATTTCAGGATCAGCTTGCCTGGCGGGAGTTTTACCGCCACGTGCTCTATTTCTCGCCGTCGGTCGTCACCGAGAACTTCAAATCGTACGACAATCCGATCGAATGGCGATCCGCTCCAGCGGATCTGGCGGCCTGGAAAGCGGGCGAGACGGGCTATCCCATCGTCGACGCGGGCATGCGCCAACTCCGCGACGAGGCCTATATGCACAATCGCGTGCGGATGATCGTCGCCGCGTTTCTCACGAAGGATCTCCTCATCGACTGGCGCGAGGGCTATCGATGGTTCCGGGAGCACCTCCTCGATCACGACACTGCGAACGATTCGGGCGGCTGGCAGTGGGCGGCCTCGACGGGGACCGACGCCCAGCCGTACTTCCGGATCTTCAATCCGACGAGCCAGTGCGAACAGTACGATCCGGACGGCGAGTACGTCCGCGAGTACGTCCCAGAGCTGCGCGATGTGGCGACGGAGACGATTCACGAGTGGCCCGACCTCGATCAGGGCACGCGCGACCGGGTCGCCCCCGGGTACCCCGATCCGATCGTCGATCACGCCGCCGCCCGCGAACGCGCGCTGGCGACCTTCGAGCGAGCGCGCGGGGACGACTGAGCGAGCGGTGAGGGATTTGCTGATTGGTAACGTTTCCCAACTCAACGCTTTTTCCGCCCCCGATACAGATTCGACCCGTATGTCAGAGCGATCGAACCCCGAACTGCCTGCACTGCCCTACGACTACGATGCTCTCGCGCCGTCGATTAGCGAGCAGGTGCTGACCTGGCACCACGACACCCATCATCAGGGCTACGTCAACGGTCTCGATGCCGCAGAGGAGACGCTTGCCGAGAACCGCGCGAACGGTGACTTCGATTCGAGCGCGTCGGCGATGCGGTCAGTCACCCACAACGGGTCCGGCGCGTACCTCCACGAACTGTTCTGGACGAACATGTCTCCGAACGGTGGCGGCGAGCCAGACGGGGCGCTCCGCGACCGGATCGAGGAGGATTTCGGCTCCTACGAGGGCTGGAAAGGCGAGTTCGAGGCGGCGGCCTCGGCCGCCGGTGGCTGGGCACTCCTGGTGTATGACTCGAAGGCCGGTCAACTCCGCAATCTCGTCGTCGACAAGCACGACCAGGGCGCGCTCTGGGGTGCTCACCCCATCCTCGCGCTCGATGTCTGGGAGCACTCCTACTACCACGACTACGGGCCCGCCCGTGGGGACTTCGTGGATGCCTTCTTCGACGTGATCGACTGGGACGCCGTCGCCGAGGAGTACGCAGACGTGGTCGGCACCTTCGATTGACATCCTCCCCTGCTCGTGCCCATTCGGGCGCTCGCTGAGGACGGGGATTCCCGACCGCAGTTGGGATATTACGGTTCGCGGTTAGCAACC
>JBDGTN010000130.1:0-6435 GCA_042216835.1 Halococcoides sp. | reverse complement strand
AAGTGATTGCCGAACGTACGTCCAGCGAGGTGACTACATGGACAAAAACGTCGGTCAGACGGACCGCATCGTTCGTATCGTCGTCGGTGTACTCGCGATACTCGTCGCCGGGGCGCTGGCGATGGATATCGGCAGACTGGGATCGCCGGTCGGAATCGTCGCCGCACTTCTGGCCGCGATCGTCGGCGTCGTACTGATCGGGACGGCACTGACCCAGAGTTGCCTGCTGTACAATTTCATCGGCGTCGACACCAGCGATTAAAACGGAAAGAGGGTGGGGTGGGGGGTGGGTGGGGATGGCACCCGGATTGGGTGCATGTCACTCTGGGCGATGGACCTATTTGAATGTTCGTCCCCAGTTATCGCTGTCGAAAATAGATCCCGAATATCTTCGGACCCGTTCGAGACGCCCCTCGTCCGGCCTCGGGCGCCACCCCTGGAGTCCAGCCTCGGGTGTCCAGGCACCTCCAACAATGCAACGGACACATGATGAAGCGGCCACAAGTATTCGTGTGACCGAGGTCGCCCCACTCGTCCGGCGGGTTCACCGGCGGGATATCGACGCCGTCACGGCGATCGAACGCGCGTCGTTTCCCTCCCCCTGGCCACGCGAGGCGTTCGAGGTGCTGCTCGACGCCCCGGGATTTCTCGTCGCGGACGAGGGGCAGGTGGTGGGATTCGCCGTCGGGACGCTCGAAGCGCGCGACGGCCAGCCCTGGGGCCACCTCAAGGATCTCGCGGTGGCCCCACCGTCCCGGAGTCGGGGGATCGGTCGGCGACTCTGCCGGGCAGCGACCGACTGCCTCCACCGCGCGGGGGCCGATGTCGTGGGGCTGGAAGTCCGACCCTCCAATCACGTGGCGCTGGCTTGCTATCGCGCGGTCGGGTTCAGCATCGAGCGGCGGGAACCAGCCTACTACGACGACGGCGAGGACGCCTACTGGTGTGTCCACCGACGGTCAGATTGATCCCGGCGGGCGCCCTCGATCCGATCGTGTACGAGTGTCCGGTCTGTGGCGATCGCCAGGTCGATATCGCGCACCTCGCCGATCACCTCGCGATCACCGCCAGCATGGCAGATGACGATCACGAGCGGTGGCTGGACGCCCACGCCTCGGGGTGGCCCGATCTGACGGCCGAGCAACTGGCCGATCGGATCGCCGACCAGGTGACCTCGATCGATCGCACGCCCGACGATCCGCCGTCGACGCGGGCCGACGACGCCCGCAACGCCTTCCAGGCCGGGTTCGACGCAGCCGACGACACGGAGGATGGGTGAGCGTCGGGGGGATCGCGGCCTCGAACGACGAGGGCGAGCGTCGGCGGACAGCCTCGCAGCGGGACTGTCTCGCGTCGGCAGGCTTGAGTGTGCGGGGGGCCGACCGCCGCCATGGACGAGTACGAGATCGATGAGTCGGTCGTCGAGTACGAGACAGGGTGGTACACCGGTGGGTACGACCGCGTTATCCAACCCGACGGGACGACCAAACGGTACTACTGGGCCGACCTCCCCGACGCGGTCGTCGTCCTCGCCGCGGCGGGCGGCCACCTCGTGATGGTCGAACAGTACCGCCCCGCGATCCGGGAGCGATGTCTCGAATGCCCGGCGGGCATCGTCGAGGACGGCGAATCCTACACGCAGGCCGCCGAGCGCGAACTCCGCGAGGAGGTCGGCCTCGATCCCGCCGGTGTCTCCCTTCTGGAGGAGTTCTGGGTGGCGACGGGCGTGCTCCGCCACCAGCGCGCGATCGTGTTCGCCGAGGGGATGCATCCGGTCGCCCAGAACCGCGACGACAACGAATTTCTGGAGGTCGCCCGCGTCCCGATCGACGAGGCGCTCGACCGCGCCCGGGCCGCACCGGCCAACGACGCCACGATCGAGGCCATCCTCCTCGCTCGTGAGGAGGGACTCCTGTAGCGCGTTCGATTGTCCCGTCGATGGCGTCGACCACGTCGATCCGTCACGCGCCTGCCGCGACCGTCACGCGTTTGGCCCGTGCGGGATGAGACGATCCATGGTCGATGCGATCGATCCGGATGCACTCGACGACTTCCGCGGCACCGACGAGCGGCTCGCGCTCGTCGATGTCCGCTCGCCCGGCGACTTCGAACGCGGGCACCTGCCCGACAGCGAGAACGTCCCGCTGGGGGCGATCGCCGACCACGCCGACCGGATCGCCGAGCGCGACCCCGACCGGATCGTGACGATCTGTGCCCACGGCATCGCCAGCCAGCAGGCCGCTCGCTTGCTCGCCGCTCACGAGTCGATTCCCGGCGATCGCGTCTACAATCTCACCGGCGGAATCGACGCGTGGGACGGCCCGCTCGCGGGATCGGTCGCCGGCCCGGAGTGACGGCGCGTCGATCGAAACCGCTGAAACGAAACGGTGGTGGCTCGGTCAGTGGACCTCGTCACACGGGGCTCGGTGGGGGTAACCGCTCGTCATCGCCACCGCGCGATCGTAGTCCGTCGCCGTCCAAAAAGGTCGGTATACGTGCCGGCCGCGAGGGCCGGACCGGGAATGGGAGATTTTTTGTGGACTGGTGCAGAGCCCCCGATATGCCATCAGAACCGCCGTACGATGTCGACGAATCGACGACCGACGTCATTGGTGCGCGCATCGTGGCTCACATCGTCGACAGCCTGATCATCGCTGTGGCAGTCTTCGCCGTCTTTTTCGCGATATACGCTCCGGTCGCGATCCTCGTCGGAGAGGCCGCCGGGATGGCCCTCGCATTCGTGCCGAGCATCCTCCCGCCGCTGGTCTACACCGTCGGCCTGGAGGCCTCCTGGGACGGCCAGACCGTCGGAAAGCGACTCGTGGGCATCCGTGTCGTCAACGAGTACGGCGAGGAGGCGAACATCGGCCCAGTGATCGGTCGAAATATCCCGTTGCTGTTCAATCTCGGGCCGCTCTCGGTCGTCGCCGCACTGATCGCCATGGCCGTCTCCGATACGAACCAGCGGATCTTCGACTCGATCGCCGGGACGGCCGTGGTCCGGGCCTGAAGGGTCGATCGACCGTGGAGGTGACCGCCACAGCTCGTTCCAGCTCTTCGCGTCCGAATCGCCGGAAAGAAGTGTCGCCTGCCGGTGGCGACAAACCCCGCGAGGTCAAACCGCGAGCCAGGATCGCCGCCGAAGGGCTGCACAAGACCGATGGGTCCTCCGTCGCGGCCGAGGGCTCGACCTTCGAGGTGGATCACGGCGAGGTGTTCGGCATCGGCGGCCCGAACGGCGCGGACACGATGACGACGCTGAAGAGTGTCACCGCCGAGATCGAGGATATTGCAACATCCGGTGGCATACGGCTGACACCCGGGGTGATCTGCAGTCGATACGCTGTTGCGGATCGAACGGTGGCGCTCTGTCCAGGTCGCTGCTCTCTCTCCGATTCGTGGGCGGACGAACGGGATCTTGTCGGCTACGGCGCGAACGTCGCTCTCACAGCGGCGTGGTAAGCGGGCCAATCGGTCGAGCAGTACGAGGCTGCCACCGATTCGTTGTGTCGGGCCATGGCGTCGAACTTGAACCTACCGAGGAGGAACAGGCAATGAACGAGACGGGCGATGTCGATCCGAAGACGGTCGCCTGGTGGCGGATGACGAGCGGGAAATCACCGATCGGGGACGCTCCAGTCGGTCACGGTTTCGAGAAAGTCGACGAGGATGCGCGCGGTCGCCCCCCAGACGGTCACGTCCCCGACCCGGAAGAAATGCAGGTCGATATCGCCGTATTCCGGGTGCTCGCGCGTCTCGCGGTCGTAGTGTGCCGGATCGGTCAGATCGTCGATGGCGAGGACTTCGACGGTGGCAACCTCGTCGTGGTCGGTCGGGACGTACGTCCGGTCGGGAACCCTGGCGACGAACGGCCGGATCGAGTAATCGGTGACCGTCCGGATGTCGTCCAGACGACCGACCACGGTCGCCGCGCCGGGATCGAGGCCGATCTCTTCGTGGGCCTCCCGGAGCGCCGTCGCTTCGAGCGTTTCGTCCTCGGGTTCGCGACCGCCCCCGGGAAAGGATATCTCGCCCGGATG
This sequence comes from Halococcoides sp., assembly GCA_042216835.1. Classification (GTDB taxonomy): domain Archaea; phylum Halobacteriota; class Halobacteria; order Halobacteriales; family Haloarculaceae; genus Halococcoides. Next base: position 2,395 of record JBDGTN010000130.1, on the reverse strand, counting down.
GTCGTCGATGTCCTCGGCGCGCCGGATGAAGACGAGCGCGTCGCGCGAGTCGATCACGGGGACGAGGACGGCCGCCGCTTTCGGAGCGGTCCGGGCCGCGCCACCGTCCGAGATCTCCCCGAGGTCCATGTCGGGACGAGGGGTCGGGGCCCCTTCAACGGCCGGGAGCTATCGCGTCGTCCGAAGCGCTCGCGTCGCGACGGACCGGACGGTCCCGGGGTCGAGATCGGTTCGGTCCCACGCTGGAAGCCGGCGGACGCGATCGACGCTCGCGATGGCGTCGGCATATCGCTCGACCTGTCGGCGTTCGTCGCCTGGATCGATGGGGAGACCGTTGAAGTGCGCGTCCAGCGCGTACCGATCGATCGTCCGGTCGGCGACCGCGCGGTATTGGGCTTCGAGGGTACCGGGATCGACGCCGACGCCGTGTGTGGCGAGTACGTCCACGAGCGCGGTCCAGACCTCGCTGGCCATTGCTTCGAGACCGTCGTCGCCGGCGACCGGGCGGTGATCGTGGACGTGTCGACCCAGATCGACCTGTGCGGTCGCCTCGAAGCCAGCGTGCTCGAAGGCCGTTCCGAGCGTCGCGATCTCGAGGCCCCACCCCGGCGGCGGTTCGAGCTGGCGTGCGAGCGCGGCGGTCGTCGCGATCGATCCCGAGAGCGCATACCGGAACGCTCGCAGGTAGCGCACGATCGGCGCGTCGTGTCGGTCGGCGATCGCGTCGAGCACCGGCCGGACGAACAGTCGAAACAGGCGGCCGTACAGGCCATCGCGTTCGACGCGGGCGTAGTAGCCCTTGACGAAATCGGCCCCGCGATCGAGCGGGAAGACGAGCCGATCGAGCGTTGCTGGCGAGTACGAGGCCACGTCGGCGTCGTGGACGACGACGCGGTCGGCGGCCGCCGCCGCGACGCCAAGCCCGAGCCAGACGTCTCGGCCCTTGCCGGGCGGGGCGTCGATGCCCGCCGCGGCGAGGCGATCGTCGAGTGCGGGCGCCGAGCACCACAGACAGTCGGTCCGGGCGTCGAACCCCCCGATCCAGTCGGCGATCGGACCGATGGCGTCCGCGTCGGCCCGCACGGGCACGACGATGCGTGCGGGATCGTGGGCGGCGACCGTGTCGAGGACGGCAGTCGCGGTCTCCGTTCGCGCTTCGGCAGCGGTCATCGGCACCACGACGGCAACCCGCGAGTGGTCGGCCGATGGGGCGGCGCCGCCGAAGTCGTGGCAGGTGGCGATCGCCTCCTGGACGTACTCCATGTGCGCTGGCGTAGGCTCGGCCCCGGAATAGGCGTTCGGGCGGTGCCGCGACCGGGGCATCTAAGCCGCCGCCAATCGAGTGATCTGCCATGTGGGACGCGATCGTCGTGGGGGCCGGGCCCGCGGGGAGCCGGTATGCCCGGCGAGCGGCCGAATCGGGGCAGAGCGTCCTCGTTCTCGAACGCGGACCCGTGGGCGAACCGCTGGCGTGTTCGGGTCACGTCAGTCGCGACCTCTGGGAGCGCGTCCCCGAGGGGGCCCGCGAGGATCTCCTGCAAAACGAGATCTCCGGCGCGCGCTTTCACGTCGACGGGCCCGGGAGCCCGGCCCACGAGTTCTACCGCGAGGAGACCATCTCGCAGGTCATCGATCGGGTCGGCCTCGACCGCCGACTGGCGCGTGCCGCCGCGGATGCGGGCGCGGACCTGCGGGTCGATCACACCGTCACGGGCGTCGAGGAAGGCGATGCGGGCGTGACCGTGTCGGCGAGCACGCCCGAGGGGCCCCGCGAGTTCCGGGGCTCGATCGTCGTCGGCGCGGACGGCCCCCGATCGCGGGTGCGCCGCGCGGTCGACCTGCCCGACCCCGACGAACTGCTGCACGGCGTCCTCGGCTTCGCGACCGACGCCGATCACGGCGACCGGGTCGACGTGCACCTCGACGTGCCGGGCTTTTTCGCGTGGCGCATCCCCCGCGGGGACCGGGGCGTCGAGTACGGCCTCGCGGCCCGGCCCGAGGACGATCCCGTCGAGCGCTTCGAGGCGTTCACCGCGGCGTACGGCGTCGAGACGACCGATCGTTGCTCCGGGGTCATCCCGATCGGCCCGCCCGAGCGCGTGACCGCCGACCGGACGCTCCTGGTGGGCGACGCGGCCGGTCAGACCAAGCCGTTCACCGGCGGCGGGATCAACTACGGCATGACCGCCGCCGATCACGCCGCACGCCTGATCGATCCGGGCGATCCCGCGACGCTCGCCGACTACGAGCGGGCGTGGCGCGATGATCTCGGCCGTGAGATTCGGCTGGGCGCGTGGATTCGCCGGGCCTACGACCTCCCCGATCCGATCCAGCGGATCGGCCTTCGTTTCGCGAGCGGACAGATTGGCGTCCACATGGATCGCCCCTCGACGGT
>JBDGTN010000055.1:0-6448 GCA_042216835.1 Halococcoides sp. | reverse complement strand
AACCGCCGCGTCGGGTCGCGCTGGCGGTTGATCGGCGTCGGCACGCTCGAGGGCTAGTCCTCGGCAACCTCGTCCCAGAGATCGTCGACGCGGTCGCTGGGGTCGCCGATCGCCTCGGCGTCGAGGTCGAGGCCGTCCGCTCCGACATCGAGTCTCAGCCGATCGACCGCGGTCTCGTACACCCGGTGGTGGTTGCCGTCGGGGTCGATCCGGGTGTGTTCGGTCAGCAATCCCGCCTCGACGAGGTCGGAAACGTGGTCGTAGATCGTCGATTGCGCGGCGTTACACTCGTCGGCGAGCGTTCGGACCGACGTGGGCCGACGACCGGCCGCCACCAGGATCTCACGCACGACGGCATCCCCCAGCAGGTCGAGGACGGTGTCGGAATCGAGACTCACTCCCAATCTGTCCGTCCTCTCGCGCGGTGAAGGTTTCGGCAGCGGCCCTCGTCGGTCGACCCGGTGGGCCGTGACCGGCGGCGTTCCCCGGCGACCGATCCACGTGGGCGCTGTCCGATCCGAAACGTTCAACGGCGTCCACGGCGACCGTTCGTCGGTGGCTCCGACAGTCGTCCTCGACGCAAACGCACTGATGGCTCCCGTCGAGGTCGGCGTCCGCGTCTTCGAGGAGTGCGACCGCCTGCTCGGCGATCCGGAGTACGTGATCCCGGCGGCAGTCCACGCAGAACTCGAGGCGCTCGCTCGGGGCGGCGGCGAGGCCGCGACGGCTGCGAGCGTCGGTCTCGATCTGGCCGATCGGTGTACGATCCGCGAGATGCCCGCCGAATCGGGCGATGCAGCCGTTCTCTCGCTCGCTCGTCGGCCGGACGTGACCCACGTCGTCACCAACGACGGCGACCTGCGAGCGGCGATCCTCGACGCGGGCGTTCCGGTACTTAGTTCAAGGGGCCAGCACAAACTCACGCTCACTCGACCATAACATGTACAAACGCGTTAGACTCCGGGATACCGTCGAGGTGCCTCCCGAACACCTCGACGACGTGACTCCGGAGCTGATCACGAAGCTGCTGCGGGACAAACTCGAAGGACGACTCGACGAGGAGGTCGGCTCGGTCGTCTCGGTGATCGACGTTCACGATATCGGCACGGGCGCGGTCGTCCCGAACGAGCCTGGCGTCTACTACACCGCCGAGTTCGACGCGATCACGTTCGACCCCCACATGCAGGAAGTCGTCGACGGCGAAGTCGTCGAAGTCGTCGATTTCGGCGCATTCGTCGGACTCGGACCGGTCGACGGCCTCCTCCACGTCTCCCAGATCGCCGACGAATACCTCGCCTACGATGGCGAGAATCAGCGACTTGCTGCCCGCGAGGACGACAAGGCCCTCGGCGTGGGCGACGCCGTCCGCGCGCGCACCGTCACGAAATCGATCGACGAGCGCAACCCTCGCGACTCGAAGATCGGTCTGACCGCCAAACAGGTCGGCCTCGGAAAGCTGGGCTGGCTCGACGCCGAGCACGATGCCCGCCAGGCAGCGGCAGGTGAATCCGATGGCTGATCGGCTGGTCTGTCGCGAGTGCCACCGCGTCCAGGACGCCTCGATCACCGAGGGCGACGCCTGCATGGCGTGTGGCTCGACCTCGCTGACCGAGGACTGGGCGGGCTATGTCGTCATCGCCCACCCCGAGGACAGCGAGATTGCCAGTGAGATGGAAGTCGACGACGCGGGAAAATACGCCCTGAAGGTTCGATAGCCGTGTCCGCGCCCGACGACCGCTCTGACGTGCTCGTGAGTGCCCCGGATCGACTCCGGATAGACCTGCGGGACCCGCTCGGGCCGATCTACGACGACGCCGACGCGTTGCTCGCCGAGGTGACGGGCCCGATCGCTGCCGTCGGCGACATCGTGACCTACCACCTCCTGGAGGCCGGTCGGCAACCCACCCTCGCGATCGTCGACGAGCGCACCGAACGGTCCGCCGTCGACGACCACGTGCGCGAGTCGGTCGTGCCGAACGGCCCCGACGATCCGGGTTCGTGGTTCGATCGGCGCCTCGAAACCGCCAATCCCCCGGGGACGATCACGGCCGCGCTGATCGAGGCGATCGAGGTCGGCCTCGGCGTACCCGAGACGGACGTTCTCGTCCGCGTCGAGGGCGAAGAGGATCTTGCGACGCTGCCCGTCGTCGCGCTCGCCCCCTCGAACTGGACGATCGTCTACGGCCAGCCCGGGGTCGGGATGGTCGCCGCTCCCGTCTCGGCGGAGACACGATCGATCGTCCGTGGACTCATCGACCGGATGGATGGCGACCCCGAACGGCTTCTCGATCGACTGGACGACGAGCGCCGCCCCGAGTGAGGGGCGGACAGATGACGGGCCCGGCGGGTGACAGACCGCTGTCGGGCCAGACACGATAGCGGGCGACGAAACGCCGGCGAGTGAGAAAAAGCTGAACGATTAATACACGGGAGGCCGAATCGGTCTGGACAGGATGGATATCGCCGTTCTCGTCGCCCGGGGCGTGTTGGTTATCATGCAACTGGTGGTCTTCGGGCTCTCGCTTGGTATCACCGTGATCAGTTTCCAGGCCTATCGCGACACGGGGAGCGAGCGTCTCCAGTACGCCTTCATCGGGTTTGCCTTTCTCAGTATGGGCGTCGCGCTCGGAAACGTCTTCACCCAGATCGGGACGATGACCGGGTCCGAGCTCACCAAGATCTTCTTCCAGACCACCCGGACAGTGCCCTTCGCGGTTGGCTTCGCCGCGCTCTACGTCTCACTATACCGATAACATATCCTGAGTGGAAGTCACGTCGTTTATGGGACTGGAGGCCGTCTAGATGGCCAATGGCCGACGGAACCCACGTGACGCGATTGTTCGGTGGGCCGGGAAGCGGGAAGACGACGGCACTGCTCGACCGGGTCGAGGGGATCCTCGAGGAGGATGTCGACGTTCGTGACGTGCTCGTCGTCTCGTATACCCGGGCTGCTGCCGCCGAGGTGCGCGACCGACTGGCCGAACGGCTGGACACGACGCCGCGACATCTCCAGGGCAACGTCTGTACGATGCACGCGAAAGCCTACGAGTTGCTCGGGCTCTCGAGTGCCGATGTCGTCGACGAGTCGGACAAGGAGGCGTTCTGTGAGGAGTTCGGCATCGAGTACGAGGACGAAAACGATAGCTCCCGGCACCGCACCGCCCGGTCGACCACGATGGGCAACAAGATCATCGCCACCAGCCAGTGGCTCCAGCGAACCAGCCGCGACGTGGCCGACTGGTACGACGTTCCCTTCCAGTGGAACGTCGAGGAGGTTCGGTTGCCCCCCGAGATAGATCCCAACGCCCAGACTGGCAACAAGTACACGCCCACCTGGCCCAGCGACGACGACCGGGTGGACGTGCCCGAAGCGATCCGAGCCTGGCGCACCTACAAGGGCGAGAACGACATCGTCGGCTTCGCCGATATGCTCGAACGCGTCGCCCAGCGCTCGCTCGTCCCCTCGGTGGACTATCTCGTCATCGACGAGTTTCAGGACATTACGACACTCCAATACGAGGTCTACGAGGAGTGGAAGCCCCACGTCGATCAGGTCCTCATCGCGGGCGACGACGACCAGGTGGTCTACGCCTGGCAGGGCGCCGATCCCGATCTCCTGCTCGACGAAGCGGTCGACGACGACGTGGTCCTCCCGAACTCCTACCGGTTGCCCTCGAAGATCCTCGAGGTGGTCAATCGCGAGGTCGAACACATCGACAAGCGACAGGACAAGGACCTCGATCCACGCAAGGAGGGCGGGACCGTCGAGGCCGTTCGCCGCCCGTCGATGCTCGAAGTCGTCCGGAACGTCCGCGGAACGGTCGAAGAGACCGACGGATCGGTCATGTTGCTGTTCCGGGCGCGCTACCAGATGTTCCAGTTCATCGACGAGTTCATCGACGAGGGCATCCCCTTCAGCGTGCTGACCGATCAGCGAATGTGGACCGATCGGTTGACCCAGTACGTCCGCGGCATCGAGAACCTGGACGCGGGCGAGGAGTTGACCGCACTCCAGGCGCGCCGCCTGGCCGATATGTTCGCGGACTCGGCCTTTGGCACAGGCGAGCGCGACGCACTGTTCGATGCGATCGAGGAGCGGACCGAGGCTGCCGACACCGATGACCTCCAGGCAATCGCGATCGATCCAGCCCTGATCGACGACCACGTCCCCTTCGCCCCCGATCCCAGCGCCGCGGCGGACATGCTCCGGAAGGTGACGAGTTTTCAGGAGGCCTCGATCGGGGCGTACTTCGCCGGCGATTACCAGGGGATGGACCCGAATCGTGTCCGCGTTGGGACGATCCACTCCGCCAAGGGTCGTGAAGCCGATCACGTCCTCCTCGCGACCGACCTGACCGAGAAGGTCGTCGAGCAGATGGCGGCGACGGTCCGGCAAGAGGATCTCACCGTCGAGGGCGTCGACGACTTCTCGAAGACCACCTCCCCGGTGCCGACGCTGACCGACAACGAACGCCGCGTCTTCTACGTCGGGATGTCCCGGGCCCGCGAGCGACTGGTCGTCCTCGAAAATCTCGTCGACGGCGCACCGACGCTCCCGATCGACGTGCTCTTGAACAACCGGCCGACCGACGAGGACCCCCAGGCGCTGATCGACGAAATCGGCCGCGTCGCGCCGACGCAGTAGCGCGTCGCGCAGGTGCGCACGCGTCACCCGCCCCGGCGTCGACGACCGCACTGACGGTCGAGCAGGCCTGATCGAGTCCCGTGGTCCGACGATGAGTCCGGGATTCGCCCGGTCGAATCTCTTCTGTCGGCGACCGATGGTCGCAATCGCGACCGCTCGCCTCGAAAATCGCCCGGATGATCCCCAATACCGGGTCGGTCCCGGTTGACCCGGTCAGGCCTCGGCGGCCTCTTCGTCCTCGTGTTCGACCGTCTCGATGATCTTCAGCGGGACATCCCGCAACGCGCCGCCGACCTCGCTTTTCGCGATGCGGCGGGCGTGCTCGACGCTCTCGGCGTTGAAAATCTCGATCTCCAGCACGAGGCCGACGAGAGCGGTGTCGGCTGCGATGAATGCCGAATCGAACGGCTCCGCACAGGCCGGACAGGTCGTCGCACCCACCTCGACCTCCACGTAATCCATATCGCTATCGTTGAGTCGCTTCCCGGCCTCGCTGACGGCAACGCCGATGGCGTCGTCGATATCCTCGACATCTCTGACCAGCCAAGCCGCCTCCATCACGACCAGATAATTCATGGTCGTATGTACTGGGGCGGCGTATACCTGTGTTTTGATTCGGGCCCACCGGCGACGATCGGTCGCGACGATCGATATCGGGCGTCAGCCACGCGCTATCTGCGGACGTGATCGAAATAATATGGCGATCGTATGCGACGCCAGTGGGAGACTCAACCGCGCCATATGACGAGTTCGTGACTGGAGTCAGATCCACCTGATCGCGATTCAAATCGAGTTGAATCGCGGGACTGCGAAGGGATTGGTCCCCGGTCGGGCCCGACAGCCTTTTGTACGACACTGGCCCCACTTTCTCCCTACACACGATGGCATCCCGATCGACCACGGTCGCACTGATCGTCCTCCACAGACTCCTCGTCGTACTCGGCATCGTCGCCATGCCGGTGGCCATCCTGGCCCGTCAGGCTGGCGTCGTCCTCCCGATCCACCGGGTTCTCGACCGCGTCGACGATCGCATCGAGGACACGACCGACCACCAGTTCGCCGACTAGAAGAGGTGTCCGAGTCGGCCGGCGAGTCCGTCGTCTGGCAGCGTCAGATAGTACGCATCGCCACCGTCCTCGTAGTACGAATCGATGCGGCGCTCGACCTCGAAGCCCACCTCCTCGTAGAACTCGAGGGCCGACCGATTCGTCGCCCGAACGTGACAGTTCACCTCGCCGTGATCGTCGGCGACGCGGGCAACCAGTCGGCGACCGAATCCGTGCCCACGATACTCGGGTGCAACCGCCAGAAAGAGGACGTACCCGTCGCGACGGACGACCGCAAACCCCACGACGGGGCTCGACCGCGTCCGGTCGAGATAGCAGTGCACCTTCGACCGGCGGTAGGCGTCGACGAAAAAGCCCCGCCGCTGCCGGAGGACGCCCTCATTCTGGCGAATGCGCTCTTTGAGTTCCCAGGCCGCCTCGACGTGGTCGTCGCTCCCTCGATCCACGACGACGGCCTCGACGCTGGTACTCACTGCACTGCTGTAGTGTATCCGCGGTCTTAACTCTTGTAGCCACGCCATGTCCCACGACGATGTTCTCCAGCACACAGTCGTCGGGGGCCCGACCGAGAAGCGCTGGCGCATCCGGGCCCAGTGTCGCCCCGGCGTCACGAAGCCCGGAGCGAGGACCGAACGAGCGTTCGCACACCCCTCCGACATGGCCTCCGACGACGGTGGATCGTGCTGATACTGCCGGACACAAGAAATTGAACACGCTCGTTGTCTGCTCGGGTGAG
>JBDGTN010000042.1:5963-6541 GCA_042216835.1 Halococcoides sp. | reverse complement strand
GCCGGTCGCGGTTTTCGTCGTCTCGATCGAAATCGACGATTCCACCGCACCAGGGGGCGTCGTTGTCGGCGTCTCCGTCGGCGTCTCGGTCGTCTCCGTCGGCGTGGCCGTTTCTGGCGTCATCGTCACGGACGGGTCAGACACCATGATGGAAGCGGTCTGGGTGGCGTGAAGATTCTTGTTGTTGCTCGCTTCGGCAGTCACCATCGTCTCGCCGCTCGCTGCGTCGTTCGGAATCGAGAGCGTTACGGTCGCCGAGATCGAGTCCTGGTTCTCGCTCCACACCCAGGCCACCTTCTGTGCGCCGTTGGACACGTTGACCAGCGGCGACGCCCCGGCAGCGGTGCTCGCCTCGACGCCCCAGCCGGTTGGAATGCCCGCCAGCGAGAGTGTGCCGACATCCTCGGCGGTCACCTCGACGGTGATGGACTCGCCAGTGTCGACGAATCCGCCGAGGACGTTCACGCTCGGACTGCCGGGGACCGGGGTCGGCGTGTCGGTCACCGTCGGCGTGGTCGGTTCTGTCACGGCGACCGTTGCGGTATCGGTCTCGATGCGGTTGTTGGCGTTCCCGGCCT
>JBDGTN010000042.1:0-5863 GCA_042216835.1 Halococcoides sp. | reverse complement strand
ACCGTTCCCCCGACCACGCTCACACTCGGACTCCCGAACGCCTCGGTCGTGGTCGGTTCGGTCACGGCGACCGTTGCGGTATCGGTCTCGATGCGGTTGTTGGCGTTCCCGGCCTCGGCGGTGAGCGTCGTGTCACCGACCGCAGCGTCGCCGGGAATACCGAGCGTGACGGCGATCGAGACGCTGTCCTGGTTGGTACTCCAGGTCCAACCGATCTTCTGGGTACCGTCGACGGTCTGGGTCACCGGCGACCCGCCAGCGGCGTCGCGCGATTCGATCGTCCAGTCGGTCGGAATGCCCGCCAGCGAGAGCGTCCCCACGTTGTCGGCGTTCACTTCGACGGTCACGCTCTCCCCGGGTGCGACCGTTCCCCCGACCACGCTCACACTCGGACTCCCGAACGCCTCGGTCGTGGTCGATGGGGTCGTCGAATCGGTCGTCTGTTCGGCAGTCGTCGGTTCGATCGTCCCGTCAGTTTGTGTCGCCGTCGTCGCGGTGGTAAACGACACCGTGGACGTGGTCGACCCGGCCTTGTAGGCTTCCGCCTGTACTGTCAGGTCGTGTGCTCCACCCTCGGAGACCCGAAGCGTTACCCACTCGGTTCCGGACTGGTTTTGCATCCAGGCCCAGCCGATATTTCGGGTGTCTCCCCCCGACGAGGGATCGAACAACCCACTCGAATTGTCGACGACCTCCCAGCTACTCGGCACATCCAGTATCCTGAGGCCCGCAGCCCCGTCGTAGGTCACCGAAATATTTACTTCCTGACCTGATACCGTAGCGTCAGTCGTCAGGCCCGGGGCGTCGGACGCGGCGGCCCCCGAAACGCTGCCCGTGATTGCGATTCCTCCCGTAATCGCGGACAGTGTTAGTACGAGTGCGAGCGCTGCCGCCACCCCTGGACGATCGAAATCCGGAATCATCGCTCTCCCTAACTATACGAACGATTCCGACATAGATTTTTCGACCACCGACAGCTATTTTTTATCCAATTCGGACATTCAAAATGAGAGGAGGCTGCCTTGTTCAGATATCGGAATGATTTTGAAACGGCTCCGCTCTCGGTCTCGGTCGGGAACGCACGTTTTATTACCGCGAGTGGGGTAACGGTCCGTATCTATGCCCAACTCCAACGGTCCACTCCAGGGGACGCGGAACAAACTCCAGAACGATTCCCGCGATCGGGGCACGACGCCGCCCCAGCAGGTCGTCGAGGAGTTCGAGGTCGGCGAATCCGTTCACCTCGCGCTGGATCCCAGCGTGAGTGAGGGTCGATTCCACCCGCGATTCAACGGCCATACCGGCACGGTCGTCGGCTCGCAGGGGTCGGCCTACACCGTCGAGATCACCGACGGCGGGACCGAGAAGACGATCGTCGCAAAACCCGCCCACCTCCAGACCCAGAACGAATGACGATCTTCGAGGAGATCGTCGACGAGGAATACCTCACGATCGCGGAAGCCAAAGGGATCCTCGCCGACATCGAGAGCGAGCGCGCCCTCGACGAGGACCGCGAGATGCGCTACGAACTCACGCGCGCGATCGATCACGTCAACCGCTTTGCGGATCTCGACGCCGAGGAGGCCCGCGAGTTCGTCGACGAACTTCAGTCGCTGGAGAAAGTCGACGAGCGGACCGCCCACAAGATCGTGGATCTCAAGCCCCGCGATCGGGACGAACTTCGGGCCGTGTTCGCCCAGGAGCGGTACACGCTCGGTGGCGACGAACTCGACGAGATTCTCAACGTGGTCGCCCAGCACGCCTGAGGTGCGCCCGACGAGGCAGATCGCGTCGCAATCTGTGACATTTTAAGTGTCCGCTGTGTGTACCGGGTCGTCATGAATGTCGCGGGCGACGGGGACGGCGAGGCCCCGACGGCTGTCGTACTGGACCATCTGCCTCACGGTCGAACAGACGACGACCGCCCGCAGTACCAGAAACAGCCACTGGCCTACACGGTCACCGTGGAGGGATTTCGACTCGTCGAGTGCGTCCTTGCCGAGGACAGTGACGTCTCGATCGGCGACCGGATCGCCCTCGATGACAGCGTCATCGAACATTCCTCCGTAATCGACCACGATGAGCTCCCCTCGGGCGCTCGCGCGGAACTGGAATACGTTCTCGACGAGATCGTCGAGGCCGACGAACAACGCTTCGTGGACTTCTACACCGAGGCCCAGCCGATCACGACCCGGCTCCACTCGCTGAATCTCCTCCCGGGGATCGGGAAGAAACTCCGGAACGCGATCCTCGACGAGCGCAAGCGCGAGCCCTTCGACTCGTTCGAGGACGTGTCCGAGCGGGTCGACGGCCTGCACAACCCCCGCGAGGTGATCCTGGATCGGATTCTCGAAGAGATCCGCGAGGACGACCTCAAATATCGAATCTTCGTCGAGACCGAATGAGCGACGCACTCGCGGACCACGACGGTCGCGACCCGGATGCGCTCCGACGGCGGGCGGGACTCGATCCCGATCCGCATGCGGATCAACACTTGCTGGTCGACGATCGCGTCCTCGATCGGATCGTCGAGACCGCCGTCGGAGCGGGGATCGATCTCTCGGCCGTCCTCGAAATCGGCGCGGGGACGGGCGCATTGACCGATCGACTCCTCGCCGTCGCCGATCGCGTGATCGCGATCGAACGCGATCCTGCCCTCGCGACGTTCTTGCGCGAGGAGTTTTCGGAGTCCACGGGAATGGACGCCGGTGGCGACGGCCGACTTTCGGTCCTCGAGGGCGACGCACTCGAACTCGACTGGCCGGCCTACACGGCGACGGTCTCGAATCTCCCCTACGGGCCGTCGAGCGAACTCCTCTTCGAGATCCTCCCGCGAGGGCACCCGGGCATCGTCGTGGTCCAGCGCGAGTTCGCCGAGCGCATGGCCGCCGGGCCCGGCGACGACGAGTACGGTCGCCTCTCGGTGACGGCCGGCCACTACGCCACGATCACGATCGAAGAAATCGTCCCGCCGACGGCGTTCGACCCGCGGCCCGCCGTCGAGAGCGCGGTCGTGCGCCTCGATCCCCGCTCGCCCGAGTACGCGGTGCCCGATGACGCCGTCTTCTTCGACGTGGTACGGGGCCTGTTCACCCAGCGCCGCAAGACCACCCGGAACGCGATCCGCAACACGACACACCTTACGGGAATCGACGACACCGGAGCGATGCTCGACGCGCTCGACGAGACCGTCCTCGACGCGCGACCGGGATCGCTCGCGCCCGCGACGTTCGCCCGGATCGCCCGCCTCGCGAGTCGGTGATCGCCGTATGCGCCCGGATGATCTCCCAGATGTGTACGATCCGGCCGAGGACTCCCGGTTACTCGCCGACACGCTGGACGAGTACCTCGGGGCGGGCGAGGATTTCCTCGAAGTGGGGACCGGGACCGGCGAGGTAGCCGCGAGCGTCGCCGATCGGGCCGGGCGGGTGGTCACGACCGACCTGAATCCACACGCCTGCGAACGAGCGCGCGAGCGAGGACTTCCGGTCGTCCGGGCGAACGTCCTCGACCCGATCGCGGCCGACGCGGCGGACGTGATCGCGTTCAATCCACCCTATCTCCCCACGCCCGCCGACGACGAGCGGTCGGACTGGCTGGCCGTTGCCCTCTCGGGTGGGCCCGACGGCCGACGCGTCGTCGACCCGTTTCTGGCCGATCTGGGGCGTGTCCTCCGCCCGGAGGGGCGGGCCTACCTCCTCGTGAGTACGCTGACCGGACTCGATGCCGTCCGGGATCGGGCGAACCGATCGGGATTTGTGGCCCGGACGGTCGCGGAGCGATCGTTCCCCTTCGAACGACTGGTCGTCCTCGAACTCGATCGCTGACGCTCAGATGACTGTACTGACGGGTCGATCGGCAGACAGCGGCCGAATATGGGCCGAAATGGCCCGGACAAATCACTTTGTTTTCATAGGCATTATTTTTGTACTAGCAGCTTCATTGTTGTACCAACGAACGTGCCCGGGTGGGGCCAATCAATGGGGGAGATCATCGAACTCGCGGACGGTCCTCGGGGTGACCTCGACGGCCGTACAGACGCGTCCGGGATCGAGGGCGCGCGACGCGTCCTCGATCAGTACCTCGGCGACGAGGAGGAGCCGAAGTACCTTCTCTCGAACGGCCAGCGCGGGATCGCCGTCGAGGACGAGGACGGGCGACAGGAGATCGAACCCAGCACGGATCGCCAGGGGATCGTCGTCCTGACCGATGTCCGGACGCTCTTTGTCGTCGGTGGCGCGGACGATCGCGGTGATCGGGTCGTCACCGTTCCGTACGTCGAGATGGTCGCAGTCAGGCGCGAAGAGAGCTTCTTCTCCGAGCGTCTGGTGATCGCGACCACGGCCGAACAGTGGGAGTTCCCGTTCAAGGGCGACCTCGAATCAGCCGAATCGTATATCAAGCGCGCGTTGAGCGCGTGGTCCGGGGCTCGAACGGCGATCGAGACCTTCCGGCAGCGCATCTCGGACGCGCTCGATCGCCTCGACGCCGAGGAGTTCGACGCCGCGCTCGATCGGGCCGATGCCGCCGAGAGCGCACTCCTGCAGGCCGAGTCCCGGCTGGAGACGCTTGGTGCGGGCGCGCTAGAGTCGCTGTCCGAACTCGCCGCCGAAGACGATGTCGCGACACTCCGCGCGCGCGTCCACCGCGAACGCGGCGAGGTCCACTACGAGCGCGCACAGACCGCGCTCGACGAGGAGTGCTATCACGACGCCTTCGAGGCGATGACCACGGCCCGGGATGCGTTCCAGCGCGCCACGGAGATCCAGCCCGAATCGCTCGACGGCGAGATCACCGACCGTCTCGACACCGTCGAGTCCGACCTCGACGATCTGACGAGCCGTCCGCTTCGAGAGGCCAGAACGGCCTACGAGGACGCACTCGACCGGGACGGAATGGCGAAGGCAATCGCCCTCGGGGAATCGCTCGAAAAGTACCGCGACGCGCTGTCGGTCTGCTGGGGCGAGCGCGGCGAGCAGTTCGACGGCGATCCACAGGCAATCCGCGAGCGCATCATCGAAATCGTCGAGAACATCTACGAGTCATGGACGAACCTCGCGTGGGAGCGCCTGGTCGACGGCGATGCCTACGCGGACGAAGGCGATCTGGATCGGGCCCGAACACACTACGAGGACGCCCGGTCGCATCTCGAAAACGCCCGGGAAGTAACACGGGAACTCCATCCCGACCTCGACGCCGACCTCGAACCCTGGTGTGAGGCCGTCGAGGAACGACTCGGGGCCCTCGACGCTTCCACCGGGGGGACAGACCCGGTCCCCGAACAAGCCCCCGAGGTGAACCCACTGTCTGCCGGCATTTTCGATCGACCGCTCGAAACGCTCGACACTGACGAGTTGATCGAGTTGCTCGCCGATGTCGTCAGTCGAAACGGCTGGTCGACGACGACGGTCGCCGGAGACGACGATCCCTACAACCTGATCGCGTCCCGCCGCGATCCGTTCGAGTTACAGGTGCTCGTGCGCGTCATCGCCGACGAGACGCCGTCGACTCGCGATGTCAATAGAGTCGCCGATGCGGCAGAGGGCACCCCCGGTGCCGATGTCGCGGTGCTGGTCGCGCCCGAGATTCCGCCGCCAGTTCACGATCGTGCCACCGATCGAGATGTCAAAGTGCTCGACGCCGACAGACTCGCGACGGCGATCGATACCGATCAGAGCGCCGAGTCCGGCGCGGCGGCCTGAGAGTGATTACTGCGAGTGGTTTCAGCGACGGTGTCGAAAGATGCCGGGGAGCGGCCATCATCGCCGATCGGGATCATCACTGCGGTAACAATCCGCAGTAATCATTATGACCGTTCGCCACCGTGGGAGCGGGATTCTCGGCACCGTCTGTTAAGTGATTG
>JBDGTN010000039.1:0-6555 GCA_042216835.1 Halococcoides sp. | reverse complement strand
ATCGACCGTCGTCGATCCGCCGACGCCGATCGACGAACTGCCGAGTTTGGGCGACACCGTCAGGTCCGATGTCGTGGTCGTGGTCGTCGTCGTTGTCGTGGTCGTTGTCGTAGTCGTTGTCGTCGTTGTCTGAGTCGCCCCCGAGGCGAACCGGATTTCGTCGATCTCCATGGTTCCGGACGCGGACCACGCCCCGTTGATCGACATCTGGGAGCCATCGGAGACATCGAGCGAACTCAGCGGGATCTTGACCGTCCCCGAGGCCGATCCCTCGGCGAGATCGGCAAGCGGCGTCCCACCGATCTTGAACGCCTGGCCAGCGTTGTTCGACCCGGCGAGAACGAGTTCGAGACGATCGAACGAACTCACGCTCCCATTGATCGTGGTCGTGAACCAGCCGGTCGCTTCGGCGGCCGTCTCGAGAGTCATCACGCCGCCGCTGGCGGAAGCAGTTGCCCAGCCGCCGGCACCGGTCCAGCCCCCCATCGAGTTCGTCCCGCCGTGAGACCAGCCGTCCTCGAAGTCATCGACGACGAGTGTCTCGGCCGCTGCGGAGCCGATGAAGCCCGCTCCGGCACCGGCGGCGAGGAGGCCCGCCCCCACGGTCCCCTTCAGGAACGTTCGCCGCGAGGCGTCGTCAATAGTCGATTCATCAGTCGCTTCGTCTACTGTGGAGTAATCGGAGTGCTCTGTCATGCGTATGCGATCGTCGCGCTTTCCCCCCATGGGTTGACTTGCACACTCTCCGACGTGCGAGCACGGTCACCCGCTGCCGGGAGTCGTGTGTACAACAGTGTAATTGCGCCCGTATTCGTTTAAATCTTTCGTGGAGAGGCGACAAGTAATTTCCCGCGAGCGCCCGAAACGATCGCTCAGACGGCCGATGAGGTGTCGTTACCCCGCCCCCGATCAGTCAGATTCGCGGGGGTCGACCCCGTCGGTCCACGGTCGGCGTCACCGCTCATGCGGGAGCACGGGATCGTGATCGATCGCCTCGATCGCCGCGGTCAGCACCGCCTCGACGCCCTCGTCGTCGCGGACGCTCATCCGATACTCCGCGTCGATATCCGTCGAGAGGTCCGCCTTGTTGCAGACCGAGATGACGGGCACGTCGGAAAACTCCGTGCGGAGGCTATCGAGCAGGGCGATCTGGGTCTCGGGAGTGTATCCACAGGATTCGCTGGCGTCCAGCACGACCACCACACAGTCGGCGACGTGAGTGAGAGCACTGGCCGCCTGGCGTTCGACCTCGTTGCGTTCCGCTGGCGGCCGGTCGAGCAGGCCCGGCGTATCGACGATCTGGTAGCGGACCCGGTCGCGCGAGAGGTGGCCGACGTGGATCCGTGTCGTCGTGAACGGATAGGTCGCGACGGCACTGTCCGCCCGTGTGACGTGGTTCACGAACGAGGACTTGCCGACGTTGGGCGATCCAGCGACGACGATCGTCGGCGCGTCGGGATCGATCTCCGGCAGGTCGATCAGCGCCTCGCGGGCGTCCGCGAGCGTTTCGAGGGCCTCGGTGGCTTCTTCGGCGACATCGGCCAGTCGCGCGAACGCCTGTTCGCGATGCGAGCGAGCCGTTTCGACATCACCAGCGCGATGGACGCGTGACTCGTACTCTGCACGGAGTTCGGCGGTGGTGTCGGCCACCCAGTTCACCGTCGAAAGCGCCTGGCGCAACTCGTCGACACCGGCCATCGCGTCCGCGAGTTCCCGATAGAACGGATCGATCGCGTCGAAGTCCGGCCAGGCAGTGACGACGTGTTCGCAGTTGTCGCCGATCACGTTCGCCGCCGTGCGGACCATGCTCACCTCGGCCTCGATCCCGTCTTTGGCACGACCCGCTCGACTCGCTCGCGAAAACGCCTGGTCGATCAGCTCCTCGGACCGCGGCTGAGTCGGCAGCGCCTCGAACGGGGCCGGCATTGTCAGCGCTACCCGACGAGGCCCCAAACCCCCTTCGATCGGCAATCTGGTGGGACCGGATCGGGCGATCGGTCGGGACCGATCGAATGGTCCGTCAGCCTCATGGGCGGGCGGCGCTCGTGGGTGACTATGACCGATCGCGCCCGCGCGCTGGTCTCGATCACCGGCGTCGTCCAGGGTGTCGGCTTTCGCCCCTTCGTCGCCCGGACGGCCGCCGATCGGGAACTCGCGGGTCAGGTCCACAACACCGGCGACGGCCGGGTCGAGATCGCACTCGAAGGCCCCCGTCGAACGGTCGTAGCGGCGATCGAGCGCATTCGCGAGGACCCGCCACCCCTGGCACGGATCGACACCTGCACGGTCGACTGGGTCGAACCGACCGACGACGACGCCTTCGAAATCGTCGATTCGACCGACGAATCGGGCGGTGCCGGCGCGATCCCGCCAGACACCGCCACCTGCGAGGCCTGCATGGCCGACGTGCGCGACCCCGAGAGCCGGTACGCCGGATACTGGGCGACCTCGTGTGTGGACTGTGGCCCACGATTTACCGTGATCGAGGGGCTCCCCTACGACCGCCCGCGGACGACGATGGCCGCGTTTCCGATGTGTGCGGACTGTCGGGCGGAGTACGAGGCCCCACTCGACCGGCGATATCACGCCCAGACCATCGCGTGTCCCGAGTGTGGGCCCACGCTAACCCTGCGAGACAGCACCTGGTCGACGATCGAACGCGGCCCGGACGCGATCGAAGCGACCGCGCGACGGATTGCCGCCGACGCGATCGTCGCGATCAAGGGCGTCGGCGGCACGCATCTCGTCTGTTCGAGTCGGCCGGCCGTCGTTCGGCGGTTGCGCGAGCGATCGAACCGCCACGGCAAGCCGTTCGCGCTGATGGCGCCAGATCTCGATGCCGTCCGATCGATCGCCGCGGTCTCCGATCGCGAGCGGGAGGCCCTCGAATCGATCCGCCGACCGATCGTCGTGCTGGAGCGAGTCGACGACGGCTGGATCGGGCCCGTCGCGCCCGGTCTGCACACCGTCGGCGTCATGCTGCCCTACGCTGCGCTCCACCACCGCCTGTTCGAGACGATCGACGACCCGCTGGTGATGACGAGCGCGAACGTGCCGGGCGACCCGATGGCGATCGAGAACGACGAGATTCGGGCGCTCGACATGGTCGACGCGAGTCTCGTGCACGACCGGACGATCGCGAACCGGTGTGACGACAGCGTCGTTCGCTTCGCGGGTGGCGATCGACAGTTCCTCCGCCGGTCGCGCGGGTGGGTGCCCGAGGCGCTCCCCCGACCCGAGGGGCCCCCCGTTCTCGCCGTCGGCGCGGAGTTCGACGCGACCGTCGCCGTCGCCGACGCGGACCGTGTGCGCCCCTCTCAGCACATCGGAGACGTGAACGGACCGGCAACGCTCGCCGCCCACGAGGCGGCCACCGATCACCTGCTCGATCTGTTCGATGTCGCGCCCGCCGTCGTCGCCTGCGACGCCCATCCCGGCTTTCTCACGTCGGAACGCGCTCGCGCGTACGCAAACGATCCCGACTTTGCCGCCGATCGCGTCGAATCGGTCCAGCACCACCACGCCCACGGGGCCGGGTTGCTCGCCGAGTCAGGACTCGACCGAGCGACGGTGCTGGCTCTCGACGGGACGGGCTACGGTCCGGACGGGACGATCTGGGGCGGCGAGGTGCTCGCGGTCGACCGGGCGAGTGCGGCGCGCGTCGGATCGATCGCGCCGTTCCGATTGCCCGGTGGCGAGGCCGCCGTCGAACACCCTGCGCGCACGCTCGCAAGCCTGCTCGACGATCGCGACCGGATCGACGCCATACTCGCCGACGCGGGACGCGACGGGACTGGCGCGGCGATCCGGAAGCAGGCCGCCACGGGCGTGAACGCCCCGGTGACGACCAGCGCGGGCCGTGTCCTCGACGCCACCGCGGCGCTGCTGGGAGTCTGTCGGGAGCGCGCCTACGAGGGTCAGCCAGCGATGACGCTCGAATCGGTCGCTGCCGGCCACGATCCGCTCGATATCGATCCGCCACGCGACAGTCACGACGGCCGCCCCGTGCTCGATGCCGGTGCACTCCTCCGACAGATCGCCGATCGACGGGGCGACCACGCTACTGGACGACTCGCCGCAACCGTCCAGGACGGTCTCGCCCGTGGCCTCGCCCGGATCGCCATCGAGGCGGCCCGCGACCGCGGCCACGACCACGTCGGCCTGACCGGCGGCGTCGCTCTCAACGACGCGATCCACCGCGCCGTTCGGGACGAGGTCGCCACGGCGGGCCTCGAATTCGTCGCTCACGACCGCGTCCCGCCCGGCGATGCCGGACTCTCCTACGGACAGGCAGTCGTCGCCACGGCCCGGGCGAACCGGTCGGTCGACGCTCCAGACTGAATATATCGCTCCGCGATTGCGGTGAAATCGCTCAGCGATAGCAATGACGCCGCTCCGACGGCGCTACGAGGCCACGCCGCGGGCCGCTATTCGTCGCGGGCGGTGGCGATCGATCGGGCGATCAGCCCCGCCTGGACGCCAGCGGTAAAGCCCGCATCGACGTTGACCACCGAGAGTGCGGTACAGGACTGGAGCAGGCCATCGAGTGCCGCCTCGCCCTGGCCGCCGTGGCCGTAGCCAGTCGCGACGGGCAGACCGATGACCGGCGTCTCGACCAGGCCGGCGATCACCGTCGGCAGCGCGCCCTCCCGGCCGGCCGCGACGACGACCACGTCGGCCGATCGCAATCGATCGGCAGCGTCGACCGTCCGGGCGAGACTCGCGACGCCGACATCCTCGATATAGCGTATGCGAGCGCCCATCTCGCGGGCGATCAAACTGGCCTCGGACGCGGGCCCCCGATCGGTCGTCCCGCCGGTGGCAATCCCGACCGTCGCGTCCAGTCGCGGGGGGTCGAACGCGGGCCCGTGAACCACGACCGCGCTGGCTGCGGGATCACGGACGACCGTCGCGTCCGGAACGGCCCCGTCGAGGCGGTCGCGGATCGCTCGCGTCTGCTCGGCGTCGACCCGGGTGACGATCGCCCGGTCGGTCGTCTCGACGGCTGTCGCGACGAGTTCGGCCACGTCGACAGGTGACTTCCCGGTCGCGAGGATCGTCTCCGGGACGCCCGATCGATCCTCGCGAGCGGCGTCGAACCGGCCCGCCCCGGTCGTGGCGTACCCCCGCAGGCGGGTCTCGGCGTCGGCGGGTGAGAGTTCTCCCGCCGCGACCGCGTCCAGCAACTCGCGCATGACCCCCATCAACGGCCCCCTCGGCATGGTCGTTACGCCTGCGGTGGTCGTTACGACCGCAGTCGTGATGGAAGAAAAATACGATCGGGTCGAAATCCGGGTCAACCCGGGCCCGAGCACGCCTGAACGGCGGGAGAATGGGGAACGTTTATAAACCATCCACCGGAACCAACCCCCTGTATGGCAGACCTGATTGTCAAAGCCGCCGTCAAGGAAGCGCTGGACGACATGAACGTGGCCTCGGACTTCTACGATGCCCTCGACGACGAGGTCGCGGAGCTACTCGAGGACGCCGCCCGACGCGCCCAGGAGAACGACCGGAAGACGGTGCAGCCGCGGGACCTGTAAGCCGCATCTCCTTTTCGACCGTCGGGCTCGTCCGGCGGCCGTTCGACCGTTCGAGTGGTGATACTGTCGGACACAAGACCGTGAGCAATCAAGTGGGTGTTTTTGCAATTCACGACGGTACTCACCCGAGCAGACAACGAGCGTGTTCAATTTCTTGTGTCCGGCAGTATGAGACTCGCGTCCCCGCGGAGGGTCGTGGGTCCAAAGGTCTTTGCCCGTCGCTGGGCTAGGCAGTCTCGATGGACGCCCCCGGTGATCGGATCCGCCGGGCGGCCCGCGAGGCCGTCGCCGATGTCGAGCCGCCGGCGTTCAGAGAATGCCTCGCCGATCGCATCACCGGCGGGTCCGTCGCGCCGGGAGTGCTGACGCTCGCGGCCGCTCGTGCCGAACGACGGCGCGTGGGCGACCCCGCGCCCGATCCCGCGGTTGCCGTCGGCGACCGCGATCGATCGACGCTGGACTGTGCGGTCGCCGTCCAGGCGATCTATCGCGGGTTGGCACTGACCCGATCGCTCGCGGTCGCGCCGCCCTGGACCGACGGACGACGCGCCGATGGCGATCGCGCAGTGCTGGTCGCGGACGTGCTCGTCGCACGCGGCATGCACCTGCTCGCCGGGACCGCCGTCGCCGACCGCGCCGTCGAGACGATCCGGGCGTTCGGGCGCGATCAGACCGACGACGGGCCCGACTGTGCGCTCGAACGCGATGCTTTCGAACTCGCCGTCGAGGCGGGGATCACGTCGGTCGGCGGACGGCCCGATCCGCGTCTCCGAACGTATGCCGCCGATCTGGTCGACGAACGCCCACCGGACGTGCCCGAAACCATCGTCGACGATCTGGTGGCGGCGGCCCGCGATCCGCCCGCCGGCGACGGTGCACGGAGCCAGGCCGACCACTGAATCGAAACGCCTTTACTCAGTTCCCGGTAACGACCGACCGCGCCTGGGTAGCTTAGAGGTAAAGCGCGTCCTTGGTAAGGACGAGAGCCCGGGTTCAAATCCCGGCCTAGGCT
>JBDGTN010000007.1:0-6609 GCA_042216835.1 Halococcoides sp. | reverse complement strand
TCGTAGGAAGAATTGCGGTGGGGTAAGTTTAATCGAAATTGTGATATATAACCTTGACTGATCGAGAGAACGGGCGGAAGGTCAGGGCTCCAGAACTGAGATCGATCCTTCGAAGCAGGGATTACGGAGGATCTTGGAGTAGTCCCGGGCGGATTCGAACCGCCGTCAGTGGCTCCAAAGGCCACTATGATTGGCCACTACACCACGGGACTGCACTCGACCGTTCGTCCCCGCGGGCCTTTATCCGTTCGGATCCAGCGACTGCGCGACCCGACCCGCCACCGGTCGAAACCGTTAGGCCCGCGCTGGCCGACCCGCCGGCATGGCCCACGAACTCGGCACAAGCGACTGGGACGAGTGGCTGCTCGACCGCATCAGATCGGCCGACCCCGCGGGTGTCGCGGTGTGGTATCTCGGCTGTAACGGCCTCGTCCTGAAAGCCAGCGACGGGACGACTGTCTTCGTCGATCCCTATTGCGGACTGGGCGATCCGCCCCGGACGGTCCGGATGATCCCCGTCCCGTTCGATCCGACGGCGGTCGAGGCGGCCGACGCCGTGCTGGCGACTCACGAGCATAGCGATCACGTCCACGGCCCGACCGTCGGGCCGATCCTCGCTGGAACCGATGCCCACTTCTTCGGGCCGCCGGCCGCTACCGAGCGCACGCGCGAAGAATCCTGGGGCGAGACCTACGATCTCGATGCGGATCGTTCGACCGTCGAGGCGGGCGCAACGATCGAGGTCGGAGCCTTCACGATCCACGTCGAGGAGTCGTTCGATCCCGACGCCGAGACGCCGGTCGCGTACGTGATCGAGCACGCTTCGGGCACGATCGTCCACCCCGGCGACGGCCGGCCATCGCCCGCCTTCGAGTCGATCGGCACCCAGTACGATCCCGATCTGGGCGTCGTCGCGGTCGGATCGAGTGGCTACCTCGAGAAATCCGGGGGTCCGGAGTACACCTGCTGGTACAACGATCCCAACGAGTGCGTCGAGGCCGCCCACCAGCTCGGCCTCGATCGCCTCGTTCCGACGCATTTCGACATCTGGCGCGGACTGACCGCCGACCCGACCGCGCTCCACGAGCACGTCCGATCGTTCGACGGGCCCGATCGATTATCGATACTGCAGATCGGGGATCGGACAGACATTGGAAATTCGTAGGTAACTTTAATACCAGCCCCGGACCGAATGTATATCATGAGTGATTCCGAGACGTTCGAACCGGTGACCGTCTCCTCGGACGGCGTGACGGTCGCCAAGCGGTTCGAGGCCGACGAGTTTCCGGTCCCCGCCATCGCGTTCCGGATCGAATCGCACCGTTCCGAGCCCGTGACGCTCGAACTGGTCGATAGCGTGCCCGAAGAGGTTGCCGTCGAGGATCTGGGATTCCACCCCGAATACGGGAGCGAATACTGGACGATCGACAACGACCAGATCACGTTCGAGCGCGAAATCGACGCCAACAGCGATTACACCACGGTCTACGGCATTCGAGCGACCGGGACCGACAACGTCGAACAGTTCCTGACCGAACCGACGATCGAATCGGTCGATCCACCACTGGAGGAAGACCCCGAGGAGATCGTCGATTCGGGCACCGGGACTGACGTGGTCAAAGAGGTTATCTCCGGCGATAGCGAGGTCGTCCCGGGCCTTGACGATGACGACGAGGAGATCGAGACGCTGGATCTCGCCGATCCCCAGAGCGAGGATGACGGCGACGAAGACGAAAATGAAACCGAGAGTGTCGACAGCGACTCGACGGCCGATTCCGAGGCCGAGTCCGAATCGTCCGGCACCAGCGAGAGCACCGAGTCCGACAGGATTCAGTCGGTCGCCGCCGCACTCGCGGCGGAACTCGAACGGGACGCCATCGCCGATCCGGTCCGAGAGACGCTCGCACGAGAACTCGGCGGCGGTGGATCGGCGTCGCCCGGTGAGGGCAGTACGGACGCACGCATCAAACACCTCCAGAACGAGGTGAGCGATCTCCAGGCCTACACCGAGGCACTGGAGGAGTTCCTCGACGACAACGGTCGGGGCGACGAACTCATCGAGGAGATGCGGACCGAGGTCGAGAGTTTCCGGTCGGAACTCGACGAACTTCGCGCTGGACAGGACGAGTATCAGAGTCGGATCGACGATGTCGCCGACCGATTGGACGACGTTCAGGCGACCACCGACCGACTCGAATCCGACCTGAGCGACGTGCGCGATCAGATCGAAAAGACGACTGACGAGATCGAGAATCTCCACGAAGAGATCGACGGGATGGACGGCGTCGACGATCGCGTCGAGGAGATCGAATCCCGGATCGACGACGAGGTCGAGACGATCGAGTCCGATCTCCAGGATCTCAAGGAGTGGCGCGAACAGTTGACCTCGGTGATGGGCGCCGACGATTCGTAGGCCGGCGGCGACCGATCGGCGGGCTTTTTTGGCTGACGGCCGGGGCATTGATATGGTCGATACCGGGGATGGTCAACCCACCCAGGAACGCCAGAACAGTGGGTCCGCTCGCGACCGCGTGAGGCGGGTTCTGGGGGCGCTACTGGTCGTCGCGGCGGCGACGGCACTCGTCGCCGTCGTCTACATCGGGAGTCAACTGCTCGGATTTGTCACCGGACTCGTGGGTTCGGCGATCGGACTCGGTACGATCGTTCAGTTTACGCTTCTCATCGTCGTCGCCGAACTGCTCGGATACGGCGGGGCATCGGCAGCGATCGTCTCCGTCGCCCGTCGATTCGACCGGCCACTCCTCAGAATTGGCGTGCCCACGGTATCGGATCTCGCCGTGATCGCGATCGGAACGGTCGTCTCGATTGGCCTCATCTATGTCTTCAACGCGCTCTCGATGGTGCTGGGCATCGACCCGTCGAGCCACTCGATCGCCAGTTTCGGGCAGCAGACCCCGCTGATCTTTCTGGTCGGGGCGGTCCTCTCGATTCCGGTCATCGGACTGGCGGAGGAACTGTTCTTTCGCGGCGTGATCCAGGACGTCCTCGGGACGGCCACACCGGCCCCCGTCGCGGTCGTCATCGCCTCCGTGCTCTTTTCGTTGCCGCACATTTTCTCGTATCTCCCCCGGGATGGCGCGCTCACGGCGGCCGCCCTCCAGGGGACGGCGTTCAGTCTCGTCATGCTGTTCGTCGTCGGTCTCGTCCTCGGTGCGGTCTACGAGTACAGCGACAACCTCGTCGTGCCGGCCGTCGTCCATGGGACGTTCAACGGCTATCAGTTCCTGCTCGCCTACGTGGGGGCCGTCCTCGGACTTCGAGAGTTCGGGCTCATCTGATCGAGTGAGAGCGGACGGTGGCCCGATCGACGAGAACGTAAGGTGGATAACCGGCGGTGGCTAACCCGCGACCATGGCCTCACCACGCGTTCTTTTGCTGGGACCGCCAGGTGCCGGCAAGGGTACCCAGGCCGGGCGCATCGCCGATCGGTTCGACGTGGCTCACGTCACGACCGGCGATGCGCTCCGATCGAACAAGGAGATGGATATCTCGCATCTCGCTACCGAGTACGACACGCCCGGCGAGTACATGGATCAGGGCGACCTCGTTCCGGACGCCGTCGTCGACGAAATCGTCGAGCGTGCGCTCGACGAGGCGGACGGATTCGCCCTCGACGGCTATCCGCGCAACGCCGACCAGGCCGATGCGCTCGATTCGATGACCGACCTCGACGCGATCATCGCGCTCGATGTCCCCCGAGAGGTGCTCGTCGAGCGCCTGACCGGGCGGCGCGTCTGTGCGGACTGCGGGCGGAATTTCCACGTCGATTTCGACCCGCCTGCCGACGCAGGCGTCTGTGACGGGTGTGGCGGCGAGGTGGTCCAGCGGGAGGACGATCAACCCGATGCCGTGCGCAATCGACTGGAGGTCTTCGAGGAGACCACGGCACCGGTGATCGACCGCTATAGCGAGCGAGACGCCTTCCGAACGATCGACGGTGACCGCTCGCCCGACGCGGTCTGGGACGATCTCCAAGCGACGATCGAGTCGGCGATCGCCGTCTCCGAGGAACAACGTTGATGTATCGATGAGCGCTACATCGGCCACGATGGGAGCGACGACGCGGACCGTCGAGCGACTCGCCTCGGAGAGTTCGGACCTCGAAGAGGCCATCGAGACCGTCCTCGATGTGGCCGACGACCAGGGTGTCGTGACGTGGAGCGACGTGAGCGATTCGATCTCGTCGGGAACCTGGGGGCGGCTGATCGAGGAAGGCATCCTCGTCGACGCGGACGGATCGGGCTTCGTCATCGACGACCCCGAGGGCGTCCGGGAGGCATTCGAAGACGCCGACGAGCCAGAGGACGAAGACGACGAGAGTTCCTGGACGATCTACGACAAGGTCGCGCTGGTCGCGATCATCCCGCTATATTTGGGCTACTCTCAGACACCGATCCGGAACGCCGTCGGTTCGGTCATGAACATTCCGTTCGGCTTTCTGGCCGGAAACATGCCGTTCTATCTCGTGATCGTCGTGATGGCGACGCTCACGGGGCTGTACTCGGCACTCCTCCAGGACAATCTCGCTGGCGACGCCGACATGAGTGCCCAGCAAGAGAAGATGCAGGAACTCAAAGAGCGCCGCAAGCGCGCGAAAGAGCGCGGCGACGACGAGGCGCTCAAGGAGATCCAAAAAGAGCAGATGGAGGCGATGGACCTCTCGGCGATGAAAGCCCAGGTGCGCCCGATGCCCTGGATCATGGTGCTGACCATCCCCGTGTTCCTCTGGCTGTACTACCGGGTCGGCCTGCTCGATCCGTCTGGCCCGGTCGCGGTCTTTCCGATCGTCGGCGAGGTGAGCAACTGGAGTGCCACGATCGTCGGTCCGATACTCGTGTGGTATTTCTGGTATTTCCTCTGCTCGATGAGCTTCGGGCAGATCTTCCGGAAGGCGCTCAACGTCCAGACAGGCGCCTGAGATCTCGAC
The DNA here is from genome assembly GCA_042216835.1 of Halococcoides sp. Lineage (GTDB taxonomy): Archaea > Halobacteriota > Halobacteria > Halobacteriales > Haloarculaceae > Halococcoides. Next base: position 1,661 of record JBDGTN010000007.1, on the reverse strand, counting down.
GCCACCGACGCTCGCGACACGGCGGGCACAACGCAATCCCTTTTGTGGTGGCTCGACCAGAACGGATATGTTGATCACCGTCTCCGGTCTCGCCGGCAGCGGCAAGAGCACGCTCGCGGCGGCGATGGCCGAGGATCTGGGCTACGATCACGTCAGCGGCGGCGACCTCTTCCGGGCAGTGGCCGCCGAGCGTGATCTGACGCCGCTGGAACTCAATCGACGCGCCGAGTCTGACGACTCGATCGATCTGGATCTCGATCGCCGCCTCCGCGAGACCGCTCGCGACCGCGAGGCGACCGTCGTCGAATCCCGTCTGGCGGGCTGGATGGCTGGCACACACGCCGATCTGAAACTCTGGCTCAAAGCGCCCGAATCCGTCCGGATCGAACGCATCGCCGAGCGTGAAGACAAGTCCGTCGCGACCGCTCGCGAGGAGACCCGCGCCCGAACGGAGAGCGAGGCCCAGCGGTATGCCGATCTCTACGAGATCGATATTCACGACCTCTCGATCTACGACCTGGTGATCGATACCGCTCGGTGGGGGCCCGAGGCGATGACCGATCTTGCGACCGCCGCCGTCGAAGCGTACGACCCCGACGCCGACGAGGGACAGACCCCGATCGAAGACGGTACCATCGCGACCAGACTCGACGCATAGATGCTCCGCGACCCGCCCGGCGACCGATCGCCGATCGATCGTCTCTCGTTCGGGGTGATCAACCTCGACAAGCCACCCGGCCCCTCCGCCCACCAGGTCGTCGCGTGGATTCGCGATCTCGCTGGCCTCGACCGGGCGGCCCACGCCGGCACGCTCGACCCAAAGGTGACGGGCTGTCTGCCGATCTTGCTCGGCGACGCGGTCCGACTCGCGCGCCTGTTCGACGACGCCGCCAAGACGTACGTCGCCGTCCTCGAAGCCCACGACCGCCTGCCTGCGGATCTTCAGCGCGCCGTCGAGACCTTCGAGGGCGAGATTTATCAGAGGCCACCACGGAAGAGTGCCGTCCGGCGCGATCTCCGGACGCGCGAGATCCACGCGATCGACGTGCTCGATCGGGATGAGCGGCGGGCGCTCCTCCAGGTCGACTGCGAGAGCGGGACCTACGTCCGGAAACTGTGTCACGATCTCGGCCTCGCGCTCGGGACGGGCGCGCACATGGGCGATCTCCGGCGGGTCGCCGCCGGCGCGTTCGACGATCGCGATCTCGTCGCCATGCACGAGTTCGTCGACGCACTCAGAGCGGCCGAGAACGGCGATTCCGACCCGCTCGACCGGATCGTCGCGCCCGCGGAGATCCTGCTCGACGGGATTCCGACGGTCACGATCGCGCCGAGTGCGGCCCGCGAGGTCGCCGAGGGCGCGCCGGTGTACGCCCCGGGTGTGATCGACGTGTCGGAGGACCCTGACGGACTGGTGGCCTGCCGGACGCCCGACGACAGTGCCGTCGCGCTCGGTCGACTGGTCGGCGACCCTGACGCCGACTCGGGTGTCGTCGTCGACCTCGAACGCGTCCTCGTGTAGTTCGCGTCTCGTGACGATCGACGGAAAGCGACAGCCTTAATCAGACGCCCGGCGACCGACGAAGTGCGGGACCGTAGGGTAGCGGTATCCTCGGCGCATGGGGTGCGTCGGACCCGAGTTCGAATCTCGGCGGTCCCAT
>JBDGTN010000124.1:0-6749 GCA_042216835.1 Halococcoides sp. | reverse complement strand
ACTTCCCCGACGTGAACACGCTGTTCCAGCACTCGGACACGCCGACGGTCCAGAACAACCCCGCCTTTTTCGACTTCGAGTCGGACGGCGAGATCACCTTGCAGGACGTGATGGCGCTGTTCCAGATGGTCTGATCTGATCAAACCGAGGAAAGGAACGGTTTTCGATCGAGAAACCAGAAAGGATACTGTGGCCGAAGCGGACCAGGGAAACATGGGAGATCGTGGCGAATGACGGTCAGAGATTTCCTCATGCAGGCATACGAGGATTATCAGACGGACGGGATTCGCTCGATTCAGTACACTGCAGGAGACCTGTTTCACGGCCTTCTCAGCCGGGCGGGGTTCTTTCTGAACTATGGAGAGGATTTCTACGAGTACGACTGGGATCTCTTGATTCTCCTCGACGCCTGTCGATGGGACCTCATGGAAGAAGTCGTCGAAGAGTACGACGTTCTCGAATCGCGCGACACGTTCGTCGGTCAATCATCACACTCGCGGGAGTTCCTGCACAAGACCTTCATGGAAAACAGCCACACAGGGCTGGCAAAGATACCCGTCTGGCTGAGAATTCTCCGGGACCCCGACGACATCGAAACGTTCAACGAATACTTCCAGATGCGGGACGACCGAGAGATCGATGAAACCGCGTACATCACGTGGAATATGTTTTCTGAAATGTTGGATGGTGACGCCTTTTTCGACTACGTTTCGTTCCGTGGACAGAAATGGGAGTATCACGATCAGATTCTGTCGCCACGGAAATTGACCGATTACACGATCGATCTACTGCGTCGGGAGAATCCCGAGCGGACAATCGTCCACTACATGCAGCCACACAACCCGTTCCGGAACAGTGACGGAACTGAAGTATCGATGAATGTCTGGGAACGTATCCAGCGGGGCGAGAAAGACCCCGACGAGGCGTGGGACGGGTACAGGGACAACCTTCGATGGGTGCTCGACGACGTGGAATTGCTGCTCGAGAACGTGGATGCCGAGAGGGTGGTCATATCGAGCGATCATGGAAATCTCATCGGTGAATGGGGATGTTACGGTCATCGGCCGTACGTTCCGATCGGGGCCGTGAAGCGTGTCCCGTGGGTAGAGACCACAGCAACCGACGAACACACGCACGATCCAGATATCGACGAGTCCATCACCGAAGACGAGGCGACGCTCGAAGATCGTCTCGAAGCACTCGGATATAAGTGACGTTCGGTTGGGTCCTCAACCTCGATTTGTCGACCTGGACCGCGTCAGCGACCCATCCCGAACCGGCGGTGTCGTAGTTCGGGCGTAATCTTGATCCGCTCGATGTCCTGGCCCGTCCGGTACCAGACGAACGCCGCACGGGTGAACAGTTCGCGACACTCGATGCGGATCTCGCGGGGCACGCCATCGGTTCGGCGCTGGATGTCTGTGATGGCGTCCTCGGTGAACAGACCCGGGCGCGTGCCATCGAACTCTTCGCCGCGGAAATACGCGATCGAGCGGGCGATGTACTCGGCGACGTGTTTCGGATCGAATGGGTCGATCCCCTCGTAGTAGCGCAGTCGAGAGTCGAGCGTGCCTCGCAACTCGGCGAGGCGGCGCTTGCCCTCGGGCGTGCCGAGCAAAAAGAGGCGAACGCCCGTGTCGCCAGCGACCTGAATGGTCGACATTAACTCCTCGGGCAACACCTCGATTTCGTCGACCACCAGCAGGAGGGTTCCGCCATCGTCCCGGATCATATCGACGATCGCGTCGACGGCGGCTTTCGCGTCTTCGGTAACCCACGGAATGCCGTCTCGGACCTGCCGGAAGTCGCTGGTGTCGATGCGATAGCCCGCCTCGTAGGCCGCCTCCAGCGCGGTCGCGTACAGTGTCCGGGGCGTGGTCTGTTCGGGGTTGTCCAGAAAGGAGACGACGAAGTCGTCGTGTTTGCCCAGGTCGCGCCGCACGATCTCTCGAAAGGCCGTCTTGCCCGTCCCGTACGGGCTGATCAGACCGATGTGCTGGTCCTGGAGGAGCCAACTGGTGACCTGATTGAGCATCTCCCGGTCGTGGCGGACATACAGCGGTTCGGGCATGCTGTGGAGGGCCGCCTCCTCGGTGAAGGGGAGATCGGTCACGTCGTCGGGATCGCCACCGAGTGCACGACCGAACGCCAGAAGACGCTCTTCGACCTCCTCGAGCTGGTCGAGCAAGACACCCTCCTCTTCCGGATCGGTCTGATGAGGGTCACGGAACTCCCGCAATCGATCGACCAGTTCGCCGATCTGCTGGGCCTCGCTCGTCTCGTCTGCATCGGGGGGATCGAGACCCCCGGAGTGCTCGGGTTCGTGGGACACGATGACCTCCTGGGCTCCGATGATCAATTCGGTGCGGCGATCTGTTATATTTTTGGGCCGGCGGGTCGGTCGAGCCTGTCAGTTCGACGGGCGATCGCCAGACCCGATGGGGACGCGTCTCCCACCGGACAGTGAACTACCCGGTGAACTGGTGATACTCGATGCCGGGGTCGGCCATCTCGTTGTGCCGTCGCTCCAGAAACGAATAGACTGCCCCGTGGGGTGCGCCGTCGAGTAACATCTCGGTGGCCTCCCGTACGGCGTCGACCTGTTCGGGTTCGCCGATGACCGACAGCGTCGACCCGTAGATCCGCACGTTCGCGCCCGAGAGATCCTCCATGAGTTCTCGGGTCCGACCGTCCTCACCGATGAGTCGGCCCTTGATCCGCCGGAGGTCGTTCTCGTTGCGCGCGGCGGCGTCGATATCGATCACCTCGAGCATCACGAGATCGTCTGCGAGCAGCTCGAGGGCCTGTTCGGGCGCGAACCCGCGCCCGATGGCCTTGACCACGTCCGGGCCCTTCAGCCCGGTCACGGGATCACCGACGCTCTCGACCGCGACCGACCCTGTTTCGGAGTCGATGTCGAGTCGCACCTCGGCTTCGGATTCGATTTCACGCATCGTCTCACCGCCCTCGCCGATCAGCACCCCGATTCGGTCCTGCGGAATCGTCACGTGCTGCATACGAATCATATGGCGGGGGTGGGCATTACCGTGTCGATGCGTCGGCCAGTTCGACGAAGTTTTCGAGAATTTGCAGTCCGGTCTCGCCCGACTTCTCGGGGTGGAACTGCGTGCCGAAAACCTGCCCCGACCGATCGCCGACGACGCTCGCGAAGCGATCGCCATACTCGGTTTCGGCCAAGACCGCCCTCTCGTCGTCCGGATCGGCATAATACGAGTGCACGAAATAGGCGTACTCGCCGTCGACACCCGCCAGGAGCGGATGCTCGCACTCGACCGAAATCGTGTTCCAGCCCATGTGCGGCACTGTCAGGTCGTCACGAAACCGTCGATTCCGGCCCGGGACGAGATCCAGCCCCTCGACCTCGCCCTGGCCAGCGTGGTCGCTCTCCTCGCTACTCGTCAGCAACATCTGCATCCCCAGGCAGATGCCAAAGAGTGGCGTCCCCGCCGCGACGACCTCCTTGATCGCTGCCCGGTAGGGCCCCGCGTTGTCCATACCCTCCTGAAACGCGCCCACGCCGGGGAGGATAACACCGTCAGCGGCCGAGAGCGCTCCCGGATCCTCGACGATATCCACCGTGCCACCGACGCGCTGCAGGCCCCCCGTGACACTCCTGAGATTGCCCAGCCCGTAGTCGACGATGGCGATCGAAACGTCCCGAGATCGATCCATACGGCCGCTATAGCGGCCAGCATCTTGTCGCTTCCGTCACTGGCTGGTAGAATCCGGCCCCAAATTATCGATACCAATAACAAGACCGCTTACCTCAAACGGGCCAATATCGTAGTGACATCTGAACCAGTTCCCGGGATAATAACCCGTATCAAGTCCATAAATGACGGAAATTTCCAAGCCAGACCAGTCCGACCGGAGCCAGGAATGGAGATTTCAATATGTATATCGATATCTTCGGTCGGGGATCGTGATCGATCGAGCGCGCCGTCCTGGCACGCGCGGGGAGTCGAGCCACGATGGCTCGCGTCTCGTGGTCGGTCTCGCCCTCTTCGTGCTGGTAGCGCCAGCACTCGCTGGAGTCGGTGCGGGGACGGCCATACCGGCCGATTCCACTGCAGTCGCGGTCTCGACCGGCGGATCGGTCGGTGGCGCGCCCTCGGCTGGAGCAGAAATCGGCGTCGAAAGCGGCCCGGCAGGCCCATCGGCTGCCATCGGCCGATCTATCGCCCGGACCGGATCGACGGCGCTTTACACCGATCCCGACGGTGACGGACTGGCGATCCTCGTCGAACGCCGGATCGGGACCGACCCCGACGCCCCGGATACCGACGGCGACGGCCTCCCGGACGGCGCCGAAGTGACCAGCGAGGAACTGCCCGGGGCCGACCCGCTCCATCAGGACCTCTATCTCGAAGTCGACACGGCGGCGGGCCAGCGCCTCGAAGCGGGAGTCGTCGAGCGAGCCGAGGCGGCGTTCGCGTCCGCCCCCGTCTCGAACCCCGACGACCGACGCGGGATCGATCTGCACGTCCGGCGAGACGATACCACGCTCGATCTGTCCCCGCCGGTCGATACGAACGACCGGCCGGGCCCGGCCAACGACATTGACGACGTGACCGCCGCCCATCGCGATTACGGGACCGAGGGCCACTACTATGTCGTGCTCAGCGATGATGTGGCCTACGACGGCGACGCGTACTACGTCGGAGCGGGCCAGCCAGGTGTCGTCATGCTCGAACCGTACGACGACGAGCACCTCACCGCGTCGCTTTTGGTCCACGAACTCGGTCACGCGTTCGGCTTCGACGAGAGTCTCGACGGTGTCGACGAGGAGACGTACACGCTGGAGGAGTACCCCAGCGTGATGAGCTACAACGGCCTGTACGAGATAATCGACTATTCGGATGGGTCGGGATCGCTCGGCCGCAACGAGTGGGCCTACATCGCGAACCAGCGCCACCATCAGCCAGTCACCGTCGGCCCCGACGATATTGTTACACGTCTGAGTAATCGAACGCGCTAGTCGCGGCGATGGTAGACGAGGACGATCAGCAAGAAGACGAGGACCAGCGTCCCCATAGCCCCCACCCAGGTCGGGGTGCCGCCCGCGTCGTCGCTGGTGGTCCGTTCCGAGCGATCCCGGAGCGTGGCCGTCTCTCTGTCGACAGCGGTGGCGAGGACGAGAATCTGCGCGGATTCGGTCGCGAGCAGTCCGCCCTCGTCGGTCACGCGCAACTCGACGCTCACGGTCCGATTTTCGTCGAGTCCGTCCGGCGGGAAGTAGTGGCCCTGCCGGACCTCACCGATCCCCTGGAGCAGGTGCCACTCGACCGGTTTGATATCGCTGTCGGGATCGTCGCTCCCGATCGGGTCCAGTGAGACCGCCTTGCCTTCGAGGACGCGATAGGGGCCGTGGGCCTGCGGTACTGGCACGGCGAGACTCTCGGCCTGTGGATCGACGTTCACGATCGACGAGGCGTGGACCGTCCCGGCATCGGGGTGCTCGGCGTGCACGGGCAATCGATACTGGCCGGTCTCGGCGCTCTCGGGGATGGATAGTGTGACGGTCGCCGTCCTGTTCGCTTCGACCGTCGGAAAGACCCAGCCGACGACTCGCTTCGAGCTCGAATCCATCTCGCGGATGGCACCCGCGCTCCCCTCGCTATCGCTCTCGACGATCTCCCAGGATGACGGGATTCCGTCGATGATGATGCTGTGAGCGGTATGGGCGGTCACCTCGATCGTCACGGTCGACCCCGGAGCGACGACGTGATCGCTCCCGGCAACGCTCGGGAGCGTCTCGTGAGTCGGAGCGGCACCGACGGGAGTGGCGCCCGCGCTGACGATCAGAATGACGACACAGAGCCCCACCGCGCGACTCCCGGCCCCAGCGTGCGCTCGTATCGAGTCCATACTGGGATGAGACAGGCGGCAAACAAAAAGCGATCGGGACCCGTCGCGGTCGAGACACCGTGTGGCGGTCCACGCGACCGGACGACCCAACGATCAGATCGTGTTGGACGCGATCACCGGGAGTCGCGTCGACCCATCGCCACGAGTGCGGCGGCGACCAGTGCGATCAACGCGAGCACCGATCCGAATCCGGGACCGCTGGTGTCGGTCGTCGTCTTCTTCATCGATTGCTCGGTCGTTTCGGTGCTCGTGGTCGTCTCGGGCGTCGACGGCTCGGCAGCGCCTTCCGACACCGTCGTGGTCGTCGTATCGACCGGATCGACGGGTTCGCCGCCACCCGAGTCGGCGGTCGTGGTCTCTTCGTCGAAGTCGAAGCCGTCACCGCCGATACCTCCTCCACCGTTGCTTCCGCCGTCGTTGCTTCCGCCATCGTTTTGACTCGCCGTTTCGGTTGCCGTCGCCGTGGGCGCCTGGGTCACCGAAACGGTCGCCGTATCGTTCGCGTAGTGGTCGTAAGCATTGCTCGCCTCGGCGGTGAGTACCGTGTCATCCAGCGTGGCGTCGCCGGGAATACCGAGCGTGACGGTGACCGAGACGCTATCCTGGTTCGCGTTCCACGTCCAGGCGACTTTCTGGGTGCCGTTGGTCTCGTTGACCAGCGGCGATGCTCCGGCAGTGCTGCTCGCGTCGACACTCCATCCGGTCGGGATGCCCGACAGCGAGAGCGTCCCGACAGTCTCGGCCGTCACCTCGACGGTGACGTTTTCACCTGGTGGGACGCTTCCTGCGGTGGCACTCACCGTCGGGTCTTTGGGACCGGGAGTGGCCGTCTCGGTCGGCGTCTCCGTCGCGGTCGGCGT
>JBDGTN010000160.1:4248-6786 GCA_042216835.1 Halococcoides sp. | reverse complement strand
TCGGCGATCGCAATTACACCGAGTGGGCGGGCGTCACCGACGACGACGGCAATCCCGTTCGACCGCAGTGAGACCACTCACGGGCCGAGCAATTCCCCGCCACGTGTACTCTCGCAACGACAGCGAACCGCTCTCCCGAACGCTTATTCGCTCGGACCCGGTACTCTCAGGTATCATGGCCAGTTCCGCGCGTTCGGGCGACGAACGTGACCACCAGGAGATCCGCCTGATCGAAGCGGACGACGGGTGGGTCGCGAAGGACGTGGCCACCGGCGTCGCCAGTCAGGGCGACTCTCGGGAAAAAGCACTGGCGATGCTCGACGAAGCGATGGCTCTCCACCGCGGTGAGATCGGCGACCCCATCGAGGACGAGGCAGCGTTCATGGAGGAGATCGGAATCGACCCCGACAGCGTCGAACCGACCGACGATCCCCCCGACTTCCTCTCGTAGTGTAATGCCGACCACCGATTTCTCCGGCCGAGACATCATCAAAGTGCTTCGAAAGCACGACTACCAGTTCGTCACGCGCACTGGCAGTCACGTCCAGATGCGAAACGTCACCGACGACGGCGAGGTCAGAAACGTGACGATCCCCATGAAAGATCGCGTCCACACGGACACCTTACACTCCATCGCCGACCAGTGTGGGGCCAACGAGTTCGACGAGTGGTGCCGGTGGATCGATCGAAATCGGTGAGTGGCCCAGAATCTACGCAAATCATCACACAGATACGGTCGATGGTGGCATTGTACTGGTTGCACACCGTTCGAGTGGCGAGAATACTGTATCGCCCGGGGCGTCCCGGCTCCAGATCGGTTTTTGTCGATCACGACAAGAGAATCGTCCGTGGTCGCTACAGACCGGTCGCCGTGGACTGTCGTTCACCTTCGACGAGCGGGTGCTTCGAGACGGCCCTCGGTGACTCCGATTGCCTGGCCCACGGTATTCGGCGCTGCCGTCCGCAACGTGTACTTCCTTCTGGTATCCCGTCAGGTTATCGTCTACCTCACCTATGCCATCCTCCCGCTCTTGCTCGCCTTCTGGCTCTTCGACATCGGACCCATGAAGTACGGCAAGCAACTCTCCGAGAAGCTTTTCAAGGCGACGGGAATGCTCATCCCGATGGGGCTCGTCCTCGCCGCGACGGCGTGGCTCGCCGCCGCGGTCTGCGGCGCGATCCCGTTTCTGATCGCCGGGTTCGGCACCCCCTCGACGGTCGGCCTCATACTGCCGGACACAAGAAATTGAACACGCTCGTTGTCTGCTCGGGTGAGTACCGTCGTGAATCGCAAAAACACCCACTTGATTGCTCACGGTCTTGTGTCCGACAGTATCAGCCTGGCATCGCCGGACGCCGCCGTCGAATCGGTCGTGAATGCTCTCTTCGAATCGATGAGCGGCGTCACGACCACCGGCGCGACTGTGCTCGGATCGATCGGACTCGAGCGCCACTCTCATGCAATGTTGATCTGTCGACAGCAACTCCAGTGGCTCGGCGGCATGGGCATCATCGTCCTGATGATCGCGATCTTGCCCGAACTCGCCGTCAACGGGGCGGAACTGATGGAGTCCGAAGCGCCCGGTCCCGAACTCCAGAAACTGACGCCGAAGATCGCCCAGACCGCTCGCGTCCTCTGGCTGCTGTACGCCGGGTTCACGCTCGCGCTCGTCGCGATCCTCTGGACGCTCGGCATCACCGGTCTCGCCGAGAAGATGACGGCCTATCAGGCGCTCGCGCACGGCTTTTCCACACTCCCCACGGGCGGATTCTCGCCGAAATCAGGCAGCATCGGGGCGTTCTCGGCCATCGTCCAGTGGGTCATGATTCCGTTCCTGGTCGTCGCCGGCGTCAACTTCGCGCTGTTCTGGCATCTCGTGCGTGGCGAATTTCGCGTCCTGGTCGACAATGCGGAGTTCAAGGCCTATACGGGGGCGATCGCCGTCTTCACCGCTATCCTCGCCGTCCTCCTCGTCGGCGGTGGCGCACCGATCCTGGAGATCGGTGGCGTCACCGCCGGCCACCCGGGTACGGCCCTCCGCCAGGCCGCCTTCCAGATCGCCTCGCTGCTGAACTGACGGGGTTCGCCACGGCGAACTTCGCGAAGTGGGATGCCCACCTCAAGATCGTCCTCCTGTTCGCGATGTTCGTCGGCGGATCGGCCGGATCGACCGGCGGCGGGATCAAGGTCGTCCGGTGGCTGGTCGTCGGGAAGGCGATCCACCGGGAACTGATCACGACCGCGCGCCCGCGTGCGGTGGTCCCGATCCGACTCGCCGGTCAGGTCATCGAGGAGCGAACGGTGCGTGCCGTCCTGGCCTTTTCCTTGCTCTATTTCGTCCTCTTCGGCCTCGGATCGGTGTTTTTCGCGCTCGACGGCGCCCGTGTGGGGATAGATCTCACCATCCTGGAAGCCACGAGCGGGGCACTCGCGACACTGGGCAATATCGGGCCTGGATTCGGCCGGATCGGGCCCTACGGCACGTACGTCTTCCTGCCCGAGACGACGAAGATCGTGATGATCCTGTTCATGTGGCT
>JBDGTN010000160.1:0-4148 GCA_042216835.1 Halococcoides sp. | reverse complement strand
ACGTCCTCGAAGGCGTACTGGACGGCTTTGTTCAGCGTCGGGTGGGCGTGGATCGTGTCCGTCACGTCGGCGACCGTGCCCGACCCCGATCGCATCGCGACGAGCACCTCGTGGATCATCGTCGAGGCCTCGTCGCCGAGCATGTGACAGCCCAGGATCTCGCCGTCCGGTGCGGCCAGCACCTTCACGAATCCGTGCTCCAGCTTTTTCGCTCGGCCCATCGGCGTCGCCGGCAGGGACTGGCGACCGACGCGGTAGTCCCGGTCGGCCTGCTGTAGCTCCGCCTCGGTCGCGCCGACACCCGCGATCTGTGGCTCGGTGAAGACGGCATGGGGCAGCGCCGAGAGGTCGATCGATCGACCGGCATCGTGGACGACGTTGTCGATGGCGATCTGGGTCTCGTAATCGCCGGAGTGTTTGAACATCGCGTTGCCCGCGATATCGCCCTGCGCCCAGACGCCGTCCGCACTCGTGCGCAACCGATCGTCGGTCTCGACGAACCCCCGGTCGTCGGTCGCGATGCTCGCTGCGTCGACATCGAGCGTGTCGGTGTTGGGCCGGCGCCCCGCGGCGATCAGGACCTTCGCGCCGTCGATCGAAACGCGATCGCCGTCAGACGATTCGGCGTGGACCCGCACGCCGTCGCCCTGTGGATCGACCCGGGTCGCCCGATAGCCCGTATGGACATCGTGGCGGTCGCGAGCGATCGCCGTGAACGCCTCGCTCACCTCCGGGTCTTCCCGCCCGAGCAGCGTCTCCCCGCTCTCGACGATCGACACGTCGGTTCCGAGCGTCTCGAAGGCATAGCCCAGCTCGACGGCGATGTAGCCGCCACCGACGATCACGAGGCTGTCTGGCTGGTCGTCCAGCGAGAGGGCCTCCTGACTCGTGAGGAAATCGATCGCGTCGAGGCCGTCGATCGGGGGCACGACCGGTCGACTGCCCGCCGCCACGACGACGCGATCGGCGCTCACCCGCTCGTCGCCGACCCTGACCGTGCGGGCGTCGACGAAGGTTGCCTCCTCGCGATACATCGTGAGGTTCGATTGCTCGCGATAGTCGGCTTCCATGTCGTCGGCGATCCCCGACAGCGTCTCCTCGATATCGGTGACGATCGCCTCGAAATCCGTCTCCTCGAGTGTGGCGTCGTGGAAGAAGCGATCCGCATCGCGGACGCGTTCGGCGGCGACGGCGGCCTGAATGAACATCTTCGAGGGGTTACAGCCACGATTCAGACAGGTACCACCGAGGGGCCCCTTCTCGACGAGAGCAGTGTCGAGTCCCGCGTCGGCAGCCGCTGCGGCGACGTTGTTGCCGGTCCCGCCGCCGATCACGAGCACGTCGTACTGCATTCAGGCGTCCTCCGTCGGCCCGTAGGTCCCGGTCCAGTCGAGCAGGGCCTCCAGTGCGGGTTCGAGGGCGCGCCCGCGCTCGGTGAGGGCGTACTCGACACGCACTGGACGGTCGCTGACGACCGTTCGATTCACGACCCCCCGTGCTTCGAGCGTCGAGAGGCTCTCGGAGAGCATCTTCGCGGAGATGCCGTCGAGTGCGCCTTTCAGATCGCTGAACCCCCTGGGTTCGTCGAGCAGGTGATAGACGATCCGGAGATGCCACTTCCGACCCGTGATCGCCTGGATGGTCTCGAACGCCCCGTCAGGATCGACGACTCGCGGCCGGAGGGGACGATCGGTTTCGACCGACGACCGTCGGACTGTCGAACGCATATCACTATCGTGGGGTGCTCGGTCAGTGAGTATAGTGCTGCTGGCCAGTCACGGCCCGGATCACCCCAAGCGTTATTTCTGGCGACAGCATCCGGGGAGCCTCACGACGACCGCAGTCGGCGGGACCACCTCCCGTGATGGTCGCGGTACCGTTCGTGAGAGCACGCGGTCGCGGGCCTCCGACAATCGTCGCGCGTCCGGCTCTCGCCCCAATCGTCGCGCGAACCAGATCGCGCGGTGGTCTGGCCTACATCCCGTCCTCGCCCGTCTCGGTCGTGTCTCCGCCGACGATATCGCGAGTCATGATCGCGCCGCTCGCGAGCATGAGGGCTGCGAGCGCGACCATCCCCCCGTCCCAGGTCATGCCGATCGAGAGCGAACAGGACGCGCTGTCCGTGCCCATGCCACCGGTCGATCCCATCCCACCGGTGACCATCGCTCCGAGGCCGAGTGCCGCCTGGTTCAGCAGCATGATCGCCGCGTAACCGATCATGAGCGGTCCGCTCGCCCGACCCAGTCGATCGGCAGCGGGCGTCACCAGGACCGTTCCGTGCACGAGAACGACCGCGCCGAGGACGACCATGAGCCACCCGCTGGCGCTCATCGCCATTGCCGTGCTCGCACTCCACAGCGAGTACCCGCCCGACGCGACCGCGATCGACGCCCCGTAGAGCCGCGTGTCCGAGACCATGTCGGCCCATCGACCGGGCCACTGAAAGCTGTATCCGACTGGCACTCGATGCTGCCCCGATCGACCCCCCGGATTGGGGCCCGAGGGACCGACCAGTCCGCTTCCGGAGTGGCCCAACCCTTTTCGGGTCCGCCCGCGACGCTCGGACGATGACCCGATACGATCTGGTGGTGCTCGGCGGCGGGGCCGCGGCGTTCGCGGCGGTCACCGAGGCCGACCGGCGGGACTGGTCTGTGGCGGTCGTCAACGCCGGGCTTCCGCTCGGCGGGACGTGTGCCAACGTCGGGTGCGTCCCGAGCAAGCACCTGCTCGATATCGGCCACACGGCATTCGAACCGCCGCGGACGCCCCACGACGCGGTGACATATCGTGATCGCCCGGCCGTCGACTGGGGGCGAGCCATCGCCGACACCGATCGACTCGTCGATGAGATTCGCGAATCGAACTATCGAGCCGTGGCCGAGGCGTTCGGCACCGACATCGTCAGGGGCCACGGTCGATTCGTCGACGAGCGGACGATCCGCGTCACCGACGGCCCCGACGCGGGGACGACACTGACCGGCGAGACCGTCCTGATCGCGACAGGAAGTTCGCCCCGACGACCCCCGATCGAGGGGCTGGACGCCGTCGCATACGAGACCAGCGAGACGGTACTCGACCGCGAGGAGTGCCCCGAGGCGGTCGTGATCGTCGGGGGTGGGCCCGTCGGCGTCGAGTGGGCCCAGATCCTCCGGCACCTCGGTGCGACGGTCACGATCTGTCAGCGATCGGATCGCCTGCTCCCCGGGTTCCCGCCCGCTCTCGGGCACGCCCTCGCCGATCAGTTCGCAGCGAGCGGCATCGATGTCCACACCGAGGCGACGGTCGAACGCGTCCGGGCGGACGACACGGCCTCCGCACCGGCCCAGGTGCTCGTCGAGGCCCGGACCGGCGGCGAACCGCTGCAGGTCGAGGGGAGTACCCTCTTTCTTGCGGCGGGCGTGACGCCGAACACCGCCGATTGCGGCCTCGATGCGGCGGGTGTCGAGACCCGAGCGGACGGCACGGTCGCAGTCGACGAGACCTACCGGACGAGCACGCCGGGCGTGTTCGCTGCAGGGGACTGCATCGGGGCCCCGATGCTCGAAACCGTCGCCGCCCGGGAGGGGAATTTCGCCGTCCGAAACGCCGCTGGCGCGTCCCGATCGGTCGACCACGGGGCTGTCCCGCACGTCGTCTACACCAGCCCACCCGTCGCGAGCATCGGCACGACCGAGGCCGAGTACCGCGAGGATCACGGCACCTGTGCGTGTCGGACTGTCGATATCGCGGATCTCCCGCGGGCCCAGGCCGTCGGCGCGACCCGTGGATCCTGCCAGGTCGTCGCCGATCACGAAACCCGCGACATCGTCGGCGTCCACGCGATCATGCCGCGGGCTGACGAGGTCATCGCCGAGGCAGCGATGGCGGTCACCCACGGACTCGGAGTCGACGACGTGATCGAGACGATCCACCCGTTCCCGACGTTCTCGGAGGCGTTCAGGCGCGCCTGTCAGGCCTTCGAGCGGGACATCTCCACGATGAGTTGCTGCGTGGAGTAGCGCTCGGCGGAGTCACTCCGGGTCGGAATGGGGGCCGGAAAACTCCTCCCAGAACACCGTTTCGAGGCCCGCCTCGTGGTCGGCGTCCAGGTAGTCCGCTTTGGTCAGGTTCGCCTCTTCGATGAGCGCGGCGGCTTCGCCTGCCCAGAC
>JBDGTN010000161.1:0-6868 GCA_042216835.1 Halococcoides sp. | reverse complement strand
AGTATTCCCGTGGGAGTCGGGCCCAGGAGTGGGTTGGACTCGGTGGCGAGGACGTAGATTCCGAGGCCAGCCGTGGCGTTGATCGCGCCGTGTGCGAGCGCTGGCGGCCAGACACTCTCCGAGCGTACCCTGAGCCACGCCAGAGCCGTCCCGGACGCGACGGTGAACACGCAAAAAGCGAGTAGTCCGGCGATCGGTGCCCCCGGATACTCGAATCCGTAATTGTATCCCATGAGAAGCACGGGCCAGTGCCAGACGCCCCAGATCAGTCCGTGACCGATCGCGGCCACTCGATCGCCGTGTGGCCGGAGTTTCGGGAACAGATACGCCCGCCAGCCGAACTCTTCACCGACGACAGCAGGCAGATTGAGGGCCGGCCCGATGGTGAACGCTGCGAGCAGTTGGATCGCGACGAGCGTTTGGAGGGCCATCGGAACCGACCCCCCGGTCTGTGCAGTGATCAGGCCCTCGGAGTGGCTCATCCCTGGGTCGAACATGCCCGGCCGAACGAGGAAATAGGCGACAGCCCCGCCAAGAATCAACAGCGGTGGCCCGACCCACGCGAGTACGTAACTCCGCCATCGGTCGGTCAGGGCCGGACGAAGGCCGGCGTCGCTGAATCCCTCGCCGGTGGTTAGCCGCGTGACGACCGTTCCGATCGCTGGACCGTACATGTACGCCGTGGGCAGGAGGACCGCTGCGAGCGTGATCTTGACTCCGCCCAGCGACGCGACTGGCATCGAGTTCTTGAGGCCACCAGTGGCGAAGATCACTGCGGCAGTCGCCGAGAGACACCGAACGCAACGACGAGAAAGACCCCGACTCGACGGCTGTCGAACTCCTCGGATCCGGTCATGCGAATGCGTTTTTCGGCCGGGATACCAACACTTTGGTCGAGCAGAGTCGGGACGCTGGTCGAAATGCGTCACCGACTGATCGGCTTCGCTCGTCGGCTTTCAGACGGCGACGCATTGCTCCAGACCGTGTCGTCCGGGACCGCGGCAGCGGACGATGTGGATAGATACCGATAAGTGTCTTGCAGTTCCCTCATTCGTCCTGACCGGGACTGTTATCAGCTATCCCGAGAATATATTGACCAAGAATGGCCACGGTTCAGCCTGTCAACTTCGAGCGGGCACTCGTCACGGGGGGATGCGGATCCATCGGAAGCAATCTAGTAACCTCGACGGAAGTGAAACGTAAGGCAGAACTGTGTGGTAAACCGACGAACGTGAAAACGCTACTCGTTAGCTAAGATGTCGTAAACGGTTCCCCAAGCAATTTACTTGGAATACTATATGTCCTCGAAATGTACGCCCGGAACACTAACGTCCGACCTCATCCTTGGCGGTGTGCCGGGTTGGCCGGGAAACCCTCGTGCCGGGCGAATGGGTCTGGCCCATCACTCCTGGATAGACGAACTCCCTACGACAGGTGTCGTCTATCGCTATTTTTCGGTTGAGCGTGGTTCAACCCGATAGACGTGGTCTATCGCTATGTCGCGTGTCCGGGATCTCCGCGCGGTCATCGCACCCGTCTGGGTCGACTCGGGCGGGGACTGAAGACACGCACTTCGATGGAATGACTCCCAGCGTGGAAACGGTTGCGCTCTCAATCGTACTCGTAGGTCGACGCGGGCAGTCCGACGTACCCCCCATCGCCGAGTCGCCAGTGGCGATACGCGTACTCGGTCACGACGCGAGCACCGTCAAAGCCGGTGTCGAAGACCCGCCAGAGCCCAGAGCGATCGGAGTCGAGCACGCGCTGTCCGGTCTGGAGACGGCGATCCCAGTCCCCCGGTGTGTACCCGCGGACCATATCCGCGACGGCAACGTTGCGGCGGACCTCTGGGCCGATCGCATCCTGCCAGGCCTCGTTGTACGTGGCCAACCGATCGGTCGCGGCCAGTCGACCGGCAATGCGGCCAGTCCGGACCGCGACGTGGTCGCCACCCTCGTGGAACGCAGAGGTCGTCCCCATCGCACCGCCCACGACGACCAGTCCGGCCTCGACGGGCGACTCGATGGGGCGTGTCGAAGAGATCGGGTACGCCTCCGTGCCACCGCTCTTACCCCTATCGGCCAGTCGGGGCGCGTCGTCGGGGTCGACGTTGAGCACGCGATCCAGCAACCGCCTGACGAGCACCGATCCAGGTGGAACGCGCTCGTCACCGCGATCGATCAACGAATAATTGGCGGGCCGATCCACAGCCGTCAGATCGATCCCGGACGGCATCGTCAAGCCGATCCGGTAGCGATCGTCGCCGTCGGGAAAGACCCAGGGGTAGGCGGTGTGGCCTGGAATCGCTCCCCACCAGAAGTGAAACTCGTCGTCTGCGATCGTTCCCTCGGGAAGATAGCGATACTCCTGATAGCCGATGTGGTTGGCGTGATCGGGCCCGATCGCCGCCTCGATACGGTCGCGATCGCCGAACTGTGCGAGCGCATCGAGTGTGACCGACCGACTCGGGCCGTCCGCGAGGATGACACGATCGGCCGCGACCGTCGTCCTATCGGCGAGTTCGAGCGTGTGGCTCCACCCACCCGAATATTCGCTCGTCACCGACGAGACGCCCGTTCCGACGCGAACGTCGGCTCCCGCAGCTTCGGCGCGCTGGCGCAACCAGTCGTCGAAGCCCGATCGGTCGAAGGTGATGCCGAACGGTCTGTCACCCGACGCCAGGCCGGTCTCGGTGATGATCGTCTCGTTGTTCGGTCCGTAAAACGACGCACCCCGGCACTCCGCGCTCACGAGGTGATCGGGGAAGTCCACGTAGGAGAGATCCATCACGTCGAACCAGTAATCGAGCAGGCCTGCTGCATCCGTCGAATCCGCGCCTGGTTCCGTCCGATCGGCACGAGGGACCCCTTTTTCGTAGAGTCGAACGTCGGCGCCGGCACTCGCGGCCGACCGAGCGGCGCTCGTCCCGGCCGGCCCCCCACCCACGACCGCGATGGCGACCTCGTCCATACCCGCAGGGGCGGTCCCGTGGGGCTTAAACCTCCCGTCACCGGGTGCATCTCCGCGCCGATCGCACTCGCTGGCCGGCCCCCAACGCTCTTTTCGCCGCCGGCCCGTGATCGTACCGTGCCGACCGAACTCCGTCCGGCCCATCCCGACGAGGCGTCCGCTCTCGATGTCCTCCGCCGACAGGCTATCGAAGCGACCTACAGCGACCACGTCGACCGGTCCGAGTTTGCCGATCTGGTCGCCACCCCCGACGCTGCTCTCGCCGAACGGATCGCGAATCCGGACTGGCGAGTGATCGTCGCAGCCACCGATCACGCGCAAGCGGGATACGCCGTTCTCGATCGCGATCGTCGCCGGGTCACCGGTATCTACGTCGCCCCGCATCGCCAGCGCGAGGGCCTCGGGTCGGCCCTCCTCGATCGATTGCTCGACGACCACCCAGTGCGGGCCAGCGCCCCCACTCCCGTCGTCGAGTTTTTCGAGGCGAATGCGTTCGAGCGCACGGACGAATACGATGATCTGACTGGGTCGACCTGGAACGGTCTCGACGCCGTTCCCGTTCGCCAGGGTGACACAAAGTGATCCGACGCTGGCCGTCGGTCGATTCCTGGCCATCAGGATGCTGATAATCGGCGTGTCGACGGCCGCGACGCTCGGAGCCCCACTCGACCCGTCCCCGGGACTTATGATCGATCGGTTCGAGCCCCCGACGTGACCGAACTCGTCTCCGTCGTCGACGATATCGTCCACGTGCCGACCCAGACCGAGGGTGCGGGCGTCGATGTGACCGTCGAGGAGGTGCTCGAGATCACAGACCCCGGCCGGATCGACTTCGGCGGGGGTGAACTCGACCCGGCGGGCATCGACCCGCACGACCGACAGCACAGAAATCCGGACGACGACTACGAGTGGTGGCATCTCGATGCTGGGGTATATCTCGTCGCGTTCAACGAATCGCTCAGCCTTCCCGACGACCGACTGGCGGTGGTGCAGCCCCGCGCCGAACTCCTCGCTCGCGGCGGGAGCCATCCGACCGTTCGCACCGATTCACTCGATCGATTGCCCGTGACGGTCGGCGGTGCGGGATTGCGCGTCAAAGAGAACGCCAGAGTCTCGACGGTGATCGGACTCGATAACCGCTAATCTCGATCTCACGGCGGGTCTGGCGAGTCTCGTGACCGTTCGCGGTCAGTCGCCTGCCACGGCACTGCCCTCGACCGGACGGCCGAGCATCGTCTCCAGGTCGCCGTCGACATCGTCGATCAACTGGAGGCCGAACTCCTCGTTCAGCCGATCGATGACCGCCGGCGTGAGCCACTCGGGGGCCGACGGGCCGATGCGGACATCCTGAATGCCGAGGTGGAACAGGCCGAGCAGGACGGCCACGGCCTTCTGTTCGAACCAACTGAGTACGATGTGCACGGGCAGGTCGTTCACCTCACAGTCGAGGGCATCGGCCAGTCCCATCGCGATCTTGACCGTCGAAATCGAGTCGTTGCACTGTCCCAGATCGATCAGTCGCGGCAGGTCGGTGCCGGGGACGGCCCCGAACTCGAGGTCGTTGAACCGGTACTTGCCACACCCGGTGGTGAGCACGATGGCGTCGTCGGGCACCGATCGAGCGAGGTCTCGATAGTACTCTCGACCGCCGGTCGGGGCATCACACCCGGCGATGACGAAGAAATCGCTCAGGTGGCCGTCCTCGATCGCATCGACGATCTGCGGGGCGAGATCGAGCACCGTTTCGTGGTAAAATCCGGTCGTGAGCGTCTCCGAACTGTTCCACTCGTCGTCGGGCACGGGCCCGAGTGCTTTCGCCTGCTCGATGACGGGGTCATAATCGCTGTCTTCGATCGGAGTCCCGTCGGTGAGGCCGGTCACCGAGGTCGTGTAAAACCGATCGGTGTAGGCATCGACCGGCGGCATCAGACAGTTCGAGGTCCCGACGATTGGGCCGGGGAACTCCCGGAAGACCTGGCGCTGATCGTACCACGCCTCGCCAACGTTTCCTTTCAGGTGGTCGTGAGCGGCCAGTTCGGGATAGCCGTGGGCAGGGAGCATCTCGGAGTGCGTGTAGACGGTGACATCCTCGTCGGCCGATTGTTCGAGTAACTCCTTGAGGGCGTACATATCGTGGCCGGTCACGAGAATCGCATTGCCCTCTATGTCGTTTTCCGGCACCTCGGTCGGTTCGGGCGTGCCCAGCGTCTCGGTGTGGGCGGTGTCGAGCAACTCCATCGCATCGATCGCGGCCCCGCCGAGGTCGAGCGCTCGCTCCAGAGTGTCCTCGGCGTCGAAGTTGACGTTCGTCAGCGTGGTATAGAGCGCCTCCTGGACGGCCGCATCTACGTCCGGATCGCTGTAGCCGAGATCGCGAGCGTGCGTGGCGTACGCCGAGATGCCTTTCGCGCCGTGGATCAGCGTCTGCTGGAGGGCTTCGAGATCTGGGTCTTTGCCACAGACGCCCACCTCGGTACAGCCGTCGTCGAGCGTTTGCTCGCACTGGGTGCAGTGCATGTTCGTCGAGTCGAAGGCCTGGAATATAGCCTCCCTGCGCGCCGTCGCGGACCGGGAACTTGCGCGAACATGTTCGTTCCGGTTGCGAGCGCGGCCGTCGCTGCTCACGGATCGTGGCTCTCGAAAAACTCCCTTAGGAGAAAGATTGGCACAGTTTGCCGGTTTCGCCCCTCGATTGCTGGTTCGGGAACGATCTTTAACTACACTATCGATCGTAATGAATACAACAGGGTCGGGGCCCGCCGGGCCAGCGATCCAGGAGAACTCATGACGAACCGATGCGGAACGCACGACGGTGGGGGATCGACACGAACCACGGCAGTCGGCGGTCGCGCGAGACGACCGACGCGCCGGAACGTTCTGGCGGCGCTCTGGGGTGGCGTTCTGGCGACGGCAGCGCTGGCCCCACCGGCGACGAGTAGTCACACCGATCCACTCGTCGTCAACGACTTCGAGAGGGGATTTCCGGGCGAGAACGCGATCTGAAAGTGGTCCAGGCGGGCGATCTTGCGGCAGCGGGCATCGATCGATCGGCCGTGGACGACATCTGGCTGGAGTTTTTCGGCTCGTCGGGGACGGTCTGGATCGACGAACTCCGATTCGTCGCGAGTGGCCCGCCGCCGATCGCCGACGGCCGCACGCCGCGGGAATCTCGACCGCTCCCGAGCGCAGGCCCGCGAGCGCGGCGTAGCTCCGCCGGTCGAATCCGGCGTTGACCGCCGCGATCGAGACGGCCAGGCCCTCGGGGACGTTCTGGATGCCGATCGCGAGCGCGAGCGCGATCGCCCCCGACAGGTCGCCCGATCCGAACCCGACGCCGACGGCGAGTCCCTCGGGGACGTTGTGGAGCGTGATCGCGAGGACGAACAACACGACCGCTGCGACGCGCTCGTCAGCGATCGGAAGGGCATCGCCCGGATCGGCCGCGTCGGCACGTCGTCGTCCGGTCAGCAGAACGTGGGCGTGGGGCACCAGGCGGTCGCCAGCGTCGAGGACGATCGCGCCGAGCGCGACGCCCGCGAGCACCTGGATGGCGCCGAGCGGCCCGCCGCCCGCCGCGTCGATCCCGGGCAGGATCAGACTCGTGAAACTCGCGGCGAGCATCACGCCCGCCGCAAAGCCGAGCGCACCGTCGAGTCCGCGCTCGCTGGGATCGCGCCAGACGAACACCAGCGACGCGCCGATGAGGTTGATACTGTCGGACACAAGTCCGTGAGCAATCAAGTGGGTGTTTTTGCGATTCACGACGGTACTCACCCGAGCAGACAACAAGCATGTTCAATTTCTTGTGTCCGGCAGTATGAGCACGGCGATCGCGACCCCACCGACGAGGGCGTGAACGATCACGTTCGACCCGAACAGATCGACGAACACCGGTTCG
>JBDGTN010000099.1:0-7097 GCA_042216835.1 Halococcoides sp. | reverse complement strand
TCACACCCGCCACCTCCCGCTCACGGGTGTCGATTTTAAGTACACACAATCCCCTTTATAGTGGGATTGTGTAATATTTGTTACAAGCCGGTGGGGGGATTTGAACCCCCGGCCTAATCCTTACGAAGGATTCGCTCTAGCCAGTCTGAGCTACACCGGCAGACTCGCTTTGCTCGTCTGCCGAGCCTTGCTTCACTCCGTTCGGCAAGACACCGGCCTGTACTTCCAGTTAATTCGCAGTCCATGAATAAGCGTTGCGAAACCTCACGCCCGCAGGCGAACGTCGAGACAGACGTTGTCCTCGTATGGCGCGTACGACCGCACCCGCCGGCGGGTCTCGACGGTCACCGAATAGCCCGCTCGTTCGGCCGCCCCGCGGATCGCCCGCTCGCCGGGACCGAACGCATCCGATTCGTGCTGGATGTCGTAGTAGTGGATGACACACTCTGCGCCGGCCATAGTGACCGCCGCATCGAGGAACTCGCCGGCGCTGTGGGGCAAGTTCATCACCAGGCGGTCGGCCCGGTCGGCGTAGTCGGGCGCGACCTCGCGCACGTCGTCGGCGATGGCGGTGATCCGATCCGCGACGCCGTTGCGCTCGGCGTTGTCCCGCAGATACTCGATCGCCTCCTCGTTCAGATCGACCGCGAGGACCTCGGCCCCGCGGGCGGCCATTGGAATCGCATAGGGTCCGACGCCGGCGAACATGTCGACGACGCATTCACTCGCGGCGACCTGCTCGACGACGCGGTGGCGTTCGGTTGCCAGGCGCGGCGAGAAGTACACCTCGCTCACGTCGACCGCGAACGAATGCCCGTGCTCGCGGTGAACCGTTGCGGTGGTGTTGCCGACGAGCAGGTCCCACTCGCGGACGCGCTCCTCGCCTTTGACCTTCGAGGCGCGATTCAGGACGCTCTCGGCGCGCAGGTCGGAGCGGTCGATCGCCGCGGCGAGTTCGCGAGCGCGGTCGGGGTCGTCCTCGTCGACGATCACCAGATCGCCAAGTCGAGCGTAACTGGCGTCCTCGACGAGGTCGGCGGGCATGGTCTGGGTGGCCCGCTCGGGCACCGCCGCGCTCGTCACCTCGTGGTCGGGGAGGGATTCACGCGGCACCGCGTCGGGGTCGGTCACGGGGATCGCGATCGTCCCATCCTCGACCGTGATCTCGTGGTCGTGGTCCAGGCAGTCGTGGTCGTCGAGCACCTGACGCGTCCGCTCGCCGTCGGCACGATCCACGCGGACGCAGGGAACGGACATATCGAATCTGGGCCGTCGATCGCGGTAAGCGTGACGGACCCTTTCGAAATGTGTGATATTGTCGCCGGGAATCGAAGGGGGACTAGCTCTCAACCGGGCCGGACGAACGCATCGATCTCAGCCAGCCCGATCCACACGGCGATCTCGACGCCGATCCGATGTCCTCGCGAGTGAACGACCGACCAACGACTCACCGGCCGTGATCGCATCCGGCGACCACGAACAGACGGGTCTCGATGCCCACGGGACGAATGGACCAGCCTGATCTGGGGACCAACGACGGCGTCGGGCACAGACGCGAGGCGATCGACCCCACCACCCGGCCAGTCTCACCGGTGTCAGGCGGTGTGATACCGATCGAATGTCAGACCGGTCGACTCTGATCTCGCGTGATTACCCCGGATCGACGTGCGGTTCGATCGTCGTCTCGGCCTGGGCGAGAGCGACGACGCCGTAAACGATGGGCGTATCGAGGCCGGCGATCGCGAGTTTGAGGAGATACTGGCCGACGATCAGAGACACGGCGACGTCGATCGGCATCGCCGACCCACCCACCAGCGTGAGTACGGCGCCGAATCCGAGCGTGACGAATATCACCGAGTCGGATGGCCTGACTCGTGCCCGTCGACCGACGTTACGGGCCCAGAGATGGCCCCCATCGGTGAGACCTCGAAGTCGGTCGAAGACGATCACGTCCTAGTTCTGACTGACCAGATATACGGCCAGACTCCCGACGACGCTCGACGCCGACGGCCCCAGTACGGCCCGGAACGTCGCGGGATCGACCGGCGACTGAGACGCGGCGGACGCTGCGATCGTCGAATTCACGAGCGCGAGCACGACCAGATTCATCCCGAAGGCGACGTTGACGACGATCTGGGCGGCCCGACGGCCGTACAGTTCCGCATAGCAGTCCGACGCCAGGCCGTAATCGCTATCACTCGTATGGGTATCGCGCCTGGGCGCCACAATCACAGGTGACGACGACGTGGCCGTTCTGGGTTCGAACGCGGGCATTGTCGCCGGGACGAAGATAGGCGTCACACCGATCGCAGGTGAAGCGCTTGAGTCGCCAGGGCAGTCCGATCCGGTTGCGCTCCGCGACGCGCCGAGCGCGGCGCACACGCTCGCGCGCACGCTCGTGCTCGCCGTCGCGGGCGGCCTCGCGAGCGAGCACGGCGAGTCGTTGGATGCGCTCGCTGGCGATCGACATGCACCGATCGACGGCCCCCGCAGGCAAGGACCTTCCGGGCGCGATCGAGAAACGATCGGATGGCAATCGACAGCGGTTTTGACAGCGCGCGCTCACGCGACGGTGTGCGCGTCTGTCACTATCTGGAATTCGCCGATCAACTCGATCGCAGCGGGATCGGGACCTCCGTCGATCATCAACGCCGGGCGCTCGCCGACACGCCGATCGAGGTCACCCGATCGCCCTGGCGCGGCGGTGGCCCGCTCGGCGGCGCTCGCGCGCTCGCCACCGCCCGATCGCCGCTGGCCGACGTGGACGTGGTCCATCTGAACGTGATCGGCCCCGCCAGTCTCGCGGTCGCGCTCTCCGCCCGCGCCCGGTCGATCCCGCTGGTCTTGCACGCCCACGTCACTCGCGAGGACTTCCGGGACAGCTTTCGGGGCTCGAACCATCTCGCCGGCCCGCTCGGTGCGTATCTCAAGCGCTTCTATTCGCTGGCGGATCTCGTACTCTGCCCCAGCGAGTACACTCGCGAGACGCTACGCGAATATCCGATCGACGCACCGATCCGGCCGATCACCAACGGCATCGACATCGATTCCCTCGACGGCTTTCAGGAGTTTCGAGAGCCGACACGCGAGAAGTACGATCTCGACGGCCTCGTCGTGTTCTCGGTGGGCAATGTCTTCGAGCGCAAGGGCCTCTCGACGTTCGGTCGTCTCGCCGAGGAGACCGACTACGAGTTCGCGTGGTTCGGCCCCTACGATTCGGGCCCGCAGGCGAGTGCCGCCGTCCGTGAGTGGACGAGTGATCCGCCAGATAACCTCACCTTCACCGGATGGGTCGAGGACAAGCGCGCAGCCTTCGGTGCCGGCGACATCTATTGCTTTCCCACGAAGGTCGAAAATCAGGGCATCGCGGTCCTGGAGGCAATGGCGACCGGGAAGCCATGTGTCCTGCGGGACCTGCCGGTGTTCAGAGAGTACTTCGAGGACGGCGAGGACTGTCTGCTCTGTGAGACTCACGAGGAGTTCCGGGAGGCACTCGATCGCCTCGCGAGCGATCCCGCGTTGCGCGAGCGCCTCGGCGAAAACGCTCGCAAAACCGCCCGCGAGCACGACCTTGATCGCGTCGGCGTCGGCCTCGAACAGGCCTACCGCGACGTGATCGCTGGCGATCCGGACCCCGACCGCCATCGGTGAATCCTGGCCGCTGTTTCCGCTGGGCCACCGCCGTCGAACGCAACGCATAATCGGGTGGTCCACGAACACTCGCGCGATGGAGTTGCCCCACGTCGCGGCCTTTACCGACACCTACCTGCCGACCATCAACGGGGTGACCTACACCGTTCAGTCCTGGCGCGATGCCTACCGCGAGCGCGGTGGGCGAATGGACATCGTCTATCCGAAAAGTCGCGAGTACGATCCCGGAGACGGGGAATATCCCGTCCGGAGCCTGCCGTTTCCGTTCTACGAGGGGTATCGCGTGGGGATGCCCCGCGTCCCGGATGCCGTCTCGTCGGCGGATATCGTCCACGTTCATTCCCCCTTCGGCGTCGGCATGAGCGGCCTTCGAGTCGCCCGCAAGACCGACGTACCGATCGTGGCATCATATCACACGCCGACCGGCGAGTACGCCGAGTATATCGCCTCGAACGGCCGACTGGAGCGCACGCTCCGCTCGGCGGCGCATTCCTACGAGCGGTGGTTTTTCGACCGCGCGGACGTGGTGCTCGCACCGAGTGAGCGCACGCGGGAGGATATCCACGAGGTCGGCGTCGAGACGCCCGTCGAGGTGGTCCCGAACGGCGTCGATACCGAAACCTTCCGTCCGGTCGAGACCGACGAGTTTCGCGAGCGTCACGACCTCCCGGAGGGCCCACTCGTGGGCTACACCGGCCGACACGGCTACGAGAAGTGCCTCGACGACGCGATTGCGGCCGTCGAGGATCTTCCCGTGACGCTCGTCTTCGGCGGCGACGGGCCCGCCCGGGAGGATCTGGAGGCGCGGGCAGCCAACAGCGACGCCGACGTGCGCTTTCTGGGTTTTCTCGACCGAGAGGAGATGCCCGCCTTCTACTCGGTCCTCGATGCGTTCGTCTTTCCGAGCCCCGTCGAGACCCAGGGACTGGTCGCGCTGGAGGCCAATGCCTGCGGGACGCCCGTCGTCGGCGTCGATTCCGGGGCGCTCCAGAACACCATCGACGACGGCGAGACCGGGTACACGTACCCGCCGGGCGATCTCGATGCCTTCGAGGGGACGATCGAGCGTGTCCTCGACGAGCGCGAGCACCTCGCCGGGAACTGCCTCGACCGGCGCGAGTCGATCGGCGTCGAGGCCTCGGTCGCCCGCCTCGCCGCGATCTATCGGGACCTCTGTCCCGCGCTGGCCTGATCGACGGTGGTCGATCCCCGTCCGTTCGATCGCGGGAGTTAGGGGCCGGCCCGTCCCAGACCGAGTATGCTCGTCACCGACGCGATACTCGCCGACGGTCACGAGGTCGACGTTCGCGTCCGCGACGGATCGATCGCGGCCGTCGAGGCGGGTCTCGCGTCCGACGCAAACGAACGGACCATCGACGCCGCTGGGCGACACCTCCTCCCGGGGATGATCGACGCCCACGTTCACTTCCGCGAGCCTGGGGCCGAGCACAAGGAGACCTGGACGAGCGGATCGCAAAGCGCCGCGGCGGGCGGCGTGACGACCGTGATCGACCAGCCCAATACCGACCCGCCGACGATCGACGGCACGGCCTTCGACGCGAAAGCCGAGCGTGCGCAGGCCTCGCTGGTCGAGTATGGCCTCGCGGGCGGCGTGACGGCCGAGTGGGACCCCGATTCGCTGTTCGAGCGCCCGATCGCCGCGCTCGGCGAGGTGTTTCTCGCCGACTCGACCGGCGACATGGGCATCGACGAGGCGCTCTTTCGGGAGGCGCTCGACCGCGCCGCTCGCGAGGACACCCTCGTCACCGTCCACGCCGAGGACGCGACGCTGTTCGACGAGGACGCCCGCGAGCGGACCGATCCCGACGCCTGGAGTGCGTATCGTAGGCCCGAGGCCGAGATTCGGGCCGTCGAGCGCGCCATCGAGATGGCCGAGGCCGCGGGGGCCGATCTTCACGTCGCGCACACCTCGACGCCCGAGGCCATCGACCGCGTCGCCGAGTCGGGGGCGACCTGCGAGGTGACGCCGCATCATCTGCTCCTCTCGCGGGCGGATCTGCCCGACCTCGGGACCCACGGGCGGATGAACCCGCCGCTTCGGTCGGACGCCCGGCGACAGGCCGTCCGTGAGCGGGTCCGAGACGGCCGGGTCGATCTGATCGCGACCGATCACGCCCCCCACACCCGCGCGGAAAAGGACGCCTCGATCTGGGGGGCGCCGTCGGGCGTTCCCGGCGTCGAGACGGCCCTGCCGCTCCTTCTGGGGCTGGTCGCCGACGGCGATCTCGCACTCGATCGGGTCGTCGACCTCGTGGCGCGGCGGCCCGCCGAGGTCTTTGATCTGCCCGCGAAGGGTGCGATCGAGGTGGGCCGGGACGCCGACCTCGTCCTTGTCGATCTGGACGCGACGCGCGAGATCCGGGCCGAAGATATGCACACCGCCTGCAAGTGGACCCCCTTCGAGGGCTGGACGGCCGTCGTCCCGGAGGTGACGATCGTCCGCGGCGAGGTGGTGTTCGAGCGCGAGGGCGAGCGGTTTGGCGATCCGGTCGGCGAGAACGCGTGGGTGTGAGCGTCGGCGCTCACTCGACCAGTCGACGGACGTGGTCGGCGTGCTCCGCGCCGACTCGCGCTTCCAGCGCCCCGACATCGGTCTCGCCGTCGGCATTCACCAGATACAGCCGCCCGTTCGTCTCGCCATACACCGACTGGAAGTCATAGACCAGTCCGTAGATGGCGACGCTGTCTGGCACCTCGGGACCGTCGCGCAGGAACTCGACCTGCCGGTCGACGTTGTACTCGACGAGTTGATCGACCAGCGAGACCTCGCGCTCGGAATCGACGCAGTCGTCGCTCAGTCCGTCCTCGACGATGGGGACGAGCGCATCGACCCACTTGCCGATGCCCGGCGGCTGATCCGACCCGCCGGACTCGACGGCCTCCAGCGCGGCGGTGACCGCGCCACAGCCGGTGTGCCCGACGACGAGCGCGACCTCCGTGCCCGCGTGCGCGATCGGATACAGCACGCTCCCGTCGATCACCCACTCGCCGTCGACCCGGTCGCGCACCTGGTTGCCGATCGTGCTCGGAGTAAAGAGCCACCCCGCCTCGTCGGCGTCGAGCATGCCCGTCTGGGGGACCCGCGAGTCCGAACAGCACATCGACACCGCGGCGGGGGCCTGCCCCGACTGTACGTCGGCGAAGTGATCGGCCGCCAGCGATTCGACGTGGCGGTCGTTGCGCGCGAGGATCTCCCCGATTGTCGTCTCGGCCATGCCGGCGTTCGCGGCCCGTCGCCCTTCGGTGTTGGGAGTCCGGCGATCCCGACCGAAGTTTGGTCGGAGCCCGAACGGAGTTTGAAAAATATACGTTCCTCGATAGGTCGAATCGGGTGGTATGCGCGACGATTCAGATTCCACGGGGAAGCCGACGAGACGGAGACGACAACCGGCCGGTCTGACGCGACGACGAGCGCTTCTCGGTGC
>JBDGTN010000008.1:0-7211 GCA_042216835.1 Halococcoides sp. | reverse complement strand
GGGGACAGCTCGATCTTCAGTCGAGTGCTCTCCCAGTCTGAGCTAAGGCGGCGCAGGCGAATCGAGGGCCAGCGGCGGGTTAAGAATTACGAAGCTATTCCGGCGATCCGATCAGCGAGTCGACCTCGGCGTGGTCGGCGATCAGTTCGCGCACCCGGTCGACGGTCTCCGCGCTGCGGGTCGGGCCCGTCCGGAGGATGTCCTCGGCGCGGTCGATCGTCATTCGGGTGTCGGACTGGAGGACGAGCACCGGCACGCCGCGCTCCTCGGCCTTGCCGAGCACGGCACTCGTCGGGCGGAATCCGCCCGAGAGGATGATACACTTGATGCCCGATGCTTCCAGCCCGGCGGTGATGATCTCCGAGCGATCGCCGCTGGTGATCATCGCGGCGTTCTGTGTGCGGCGGAACTGCTGGAGCGCGGACTCGGCGCTCATCGCGCCGACGGTGAAGCGCTCGATGAACAGGTCGGTCGCGACGTCGCTGGTGAGGATCTCCGCGCCGAGGCGGTCGGCGAGGTCGCCGACGGTCATGCCCGCGAGTTCCTGGACGCGGGGCAGGACGCCCAACACGGGCACGTCGTGGCTCTCCAGGAACGGGACGACGTCGGTGTTCAACTGGTCGAACTGGGCGTCGGGGACGGCGTTGAACAGGACGCCGGCGAGGTTGTCACCGATCTGATCGACCGCGGCGAGGATTTCGTCGATGTCCTCGGGTTCGTCGTACCGGCTGAGCAAGACGACGTTCGCGTCGACCGAATCGGCGATCTCGGGGTCGGTCAGATCGACGATCCCGCCGGTTTCGAGGCGGTCGGTGCCCTCCAGCACCATCAGATCGCTCTCGGCGGCCTGACTCTCGTAGTGTTCGAGCAGGCGATCGCGCAGATCGGCGGGATTTTCCCGCCCGCGGATGGCCTCCTCGACGAAGGTCGGCGTGTACACGATCGGTTCGAGTTCGTGCATCTCCCGATCGAGATCGAGGAGGTCCCGGGCGAGCATCGGGTCCTCGTCGCGGGTCTTGCCCGTGGCGGACTGCAGGCGCGTGCCTTTGGGTTTCATGTAACCGACGCTGTGGCCCTGATTCTGCGCGGTCGTGGCCAGTGCGAGCGCGACGGCAGTCTTTCCGGTCGCTTCTTCGGTCGAGGTGACGAGTAGTGGGTCCATGATTGGTCCTCCAGTGGGAGTCGGCTTAAAGCTCCTCCTGATCGACGGTCAGGCGGATGTCGACGGCCGAGACGCCCTCGGGCGTCGCGACGAGTGGGTTGATGTCCAGTTCCATGATCGCGGGGAAGTCGGTAACGAGTTGTGAGATGCGCTGGATGGTCTCGATCACGTCGCTCTCGTCGACGGGATCACGACCGCGGGCCCCGCGCAGGAGTGGCGCAGAGTCGATTTCGTCGAGCATCGACGTGGCTTCGCTCTCGCTGACGGGCGCGACCCGGAAGGTCGCGTCTTCGAGCACCTCCACGAAGATCCCGCCCAGCCCGAACATCACGAGCGGGCCGAACTGCGGGTCGCGGTTCATCCCGACGATGGTCTCGGTGCCGGCATCGAGGTCGGCCATCTCCTGGACCTGGACGCCGATGATGTGGGCATCGGGATGGTAGTTGCGCGCCCGGCTGATGAGGTCCTCGTAGGTGTCGGCGACCTCGTCGTCGGGCACGGCGACCTCGACGCCACCGATGTCGGACTTGTGCAGGATGTCGGGGCTGACGATCTTCATCACGACATCGCTGTCGATCGACTGTGCGGCGTCGACGGCGTCGCCCGGTGCGTCGACGATCGCGCCCTCCGGCGTGGGGATGCCGTAGGCGTCGAGCAGGTCCATCGCCTCGACGCCGAGGCTGTTGTTCTCGCGCTCGCGCGTTCGTTCGAGGATCGACCGCGCGCGCTCGCGATCCACGTCGAATTCGGTCGGTTCGTCGAAGCCCCGGCGACTCACCGTCGCGTACCGCCAGAGCGCATCGAGGCTGTCGACCCCGCGTGCGGGATCGAAATACGACGGGATGCCTGCCTCACCGAGGATTTCGAGCGCCCCGGTCGTCGTCGGCCCGCCCATCAGGCTGGCGGCCATCGGCACGCCGTATTCCTCGTGCTTCTCGACGATGACCTCGGCCAGGTTCTCGAAGTCGATCGCCTGCGGCGAGGAGACGACGATCGCCAGGCCGACGTTCGGGTCGTCGAGCACGATGTCCAGCGCCTCCTCGTAGGTCGTCGCCGGCGCGTCGCCGAGGACGTCCACGGGGTTGTAGATGTTGGCCTCGGCGGGCAGCGCGTCCTCGAGTGCGCCGAGCGTCTCGTCGGTGAACGACGCCATCTCGAGGGTGGAGTCGCCGATGGCGTCGGTCGCCATCACGCCGGGCCCACCGGCGTTGGTCACGATGGCGATGTCGCCGCTCTCGGGCAGAGGCTGATCTTCGAGGATCGTCGCGTAGTCGAACAGTTCCTGGACGCTGTTGGCCCTGATGACGCCGGCCTGCTCGAATCCGGCCTCGTAGGCCTTCTCGCTGCCCGCGATCGCGCCCGTGTGCGAGGCCGCGGCCGACGCGCCGGCTTCGGTCCGTCCGGACTTGGCGACGACGACCGGCGTCTCGGGAGTCACTTCGCGGGCAGTGTCGATGAACTCCCGGCCGTTCTCGACGTCCTCGAGGTAGCCGAGGACGACCTCGGTCTCGTCGTCCTCGCCCCAGTAGTCGATGAAGTCGCCCTCGTCGAGAACGGCCTTGTTTCCGAGCGAGACGATGTCGTTGAAGCCGACGTTATTCTCGATCGCCCAGTCCAGCACCGCGGAGATGAACGCCCCCGACTGGCTCATAAACGAGATGTCCCCCGGCGAGGCCGATTTGGACGTAAAGGAGGCGTTCATCCCGACCGAGGTCGAGATGACGCCAATACAGTTCGGCCCGACCAGATTGAGGTCGTACTCCTCGGCGATCGATCGCATCTCCGCCTCGAGTTTGGCGCCCTCGCTGCCGGCCTCGCCGAAGCCAGCCGTGATGACCGCCACGTCCTTGATGCCTGATTCGCCACACTCCTCGAGGACGGTGTTGACGATCGACGGCGGGACGACCACGATTGCGAGGTCGGCCTCGTCCGTCTCCGTCACGCTATCGATCGCCGGCACGTCGAAGACGGCGTCGGCGTTCGGATTCACCGGCACGACCGTCCCCTGGTAGCCGTCCAGCAAGTTCTCCATCACGGCTCGACCGACCGAGCCCTCCGATTCGGTCGCGCCGACGACCGCGACGCCGTCGGGCGCGAAGAGTGTATCGAGCGTTCCCATCGTATCTTCGAGACCCTTACCGATGCCCGGAGAAATATTTACCTGTATCGGGACGCCGTGGGACTCCCACTCGTGGATATTTCGACACGCTCGACGGGTTTAGCCTCAATATTTATTATATGCCTCTGTGGGAAATGATATCCTGGCCGCATTGACTGGAAATCCGTATATTGCCCATCAAGGAAAAATAATTGAATGCAGGTCGTTGCCCATAGTTATTAGGCGCTGACGCGGTACGATTCGGGCGTGTCCCTGAAACGTTTTCTCGCGGCCACCGCCGGTGGCCTCGGACTCGCGGCGCTCGGCAATCACTGGCTGACTCGTAGCGCCCGACCGCTCGATCCCCCACTGGACGGTAGCGAACGCATCGACGACTGGCGCGGGTTCGATATCGCGACGACCGAACTGGGCGATCCAGACGATCCGGACCTCGTCTGCCTCCACGGGATCAGCGCGGCGGCGAGCAGTCACGAGTTTGCCGATGTCGCCGCGGAACTGGCCACCGATCACCACGTGATCGCACCGGATTTGCTCGGGTTCGGGCGGTCGGATCGGCCCCGGATCGACTATTCGGCCGCCCTCTACGGCGACCTGGTGGCGTCGGTGCTCGCCGACGCCGACGATCCCACGGTCGTGACATCGTCGCTGTCGGCGGCGTACGCGGCGACGGCGGCCGAGGGCGTCGATATCGAGGAACTGATCGCGATCTGTCCGACCGATCGGACGATGGCGCTTTCGGCGGCGGGACCGCTCGTTCGATCGCCGATCGTCGGTCGATCGATCTTCAACCTGCTGGCGTCCCGGGCGTCGATCCGCTATTTTTATGCCGACCACGGGGTCGCCGACCCCGCTGCGATCGATTCTCTCCGGATCGATTACGACTGGCAGACGGCCCATCAGCCAGGCGCTCGATGGGCTCCGGCGGCGTTTCTGGCGGGGTCGCTCCAGCCCGACCGATCGCTGGAGGAACTGTTCGCTGGCCTCGACGCGCCCGTGCGTTTACTCTGGGGTCGAGAGGCCGACCTCCCGCCCGTCGACCGGGGCCGCGAACTCGCGGACGCTCTCGACACCGAACTGGTGATCTTCGAGGAGACCGCACTTCTCCCGCACGTCGAACATCCTCGGCGATTCGTCGAGGTCGTCCGTGGCGAGATCGGGGACGGTACGGACGACGATCGATCCGAGCCACAGGACTGATTTACTCGCTGGAGAAACAATGAGTCGATGACCGACGATCTTCTGGACAGCCTCGAAACGCTCTCGGATCGACTCGACTTCGGCGAGTACGAGGCTGCGGCCTACCTTACCATCCTCGAACACGGCGAACTCACCGCGTCGGACATCGCCGATCACACCGACATTCCCCAGCCACGGGTGTACGACACCGTTCGGAATCTGAGCGATCGTGGCCTCGTGGAGGTCAACGAGTCTCGCCCGATGAAGGTGCTCGCGATCGACCCTGCCGAGGCCTTCGACGAATACCGGGCGTCGTTTTCGACGGTGGTCGATGGCCTGACGGAGCGATACACCCAACCGGCGCGCGAATCCGAGGGGATCTCGCTCGTACGCTCCCGGCCGACGATATTGCGGTACCTCGACGATATTCTGGAGGCCGCCGAGTACGAACTCCTCCTCTCGCTGACGCCCGCCCTCCTCGACCGATACGCGGATCGCCTCGCCGACCAGGTCGAGGCCAACGTCGGCGTCGAGGTCGTGCTCTCGCCGGCGTCCGAGGTGCCAGATCCCGATGCGTTCGACTATCGATCGGTCGCGACATCCGTCCGGGCGCGACGTGGCGTCACGTCGCCGGTGATCGCGATCGCGGACGGCCAGTACGCCATCTACGCCACCCGCGAGGGCGTTCGCGGTGCCGAGGATCGGTACGGCGTCATCTTCGATCGCTCGGAACTGGGATTTTTGCTCTCCAGTTTCCTGAACACCGTGCTGTGGTCGACCGCCGAGACCGTCATCGAACACGGCGAGGTCCCCGCATTCCCCCGGCGGTACGCGACGATTCGGCGCTGTGTTGCCGAACTCCAGTCCGTCGAGGGGCCGCTGTACGCACGGATCGAGGGCCGGGACATCCAGTCGGGCGACCCCCGTGTGGTCACGGGTGAAGTCGCCAAGACGGCGCTCGATCCGAATCGCGTCACGGCGTCGCTACGGGTCGAAATCGATGGTGTCCCGATCGAAGTCGGCGGACAACTCGCCGCCCTCGAAGATGTCGAGGCGCACGAGATCGCGATCGATCGCGAGCCATTCTGATATCCCTGGAGGGAGGTCCTCGCGGGTGACGTCGCCGCCCTCGAAGATGTCGAGGCGCACGAGATCGCGATCGATCGCGAGCCATTCTGATATCCCTGGAGGGAGGTCCTCGCGGGTGACGTTCGTATCGGCGGGTGATCGGACCCACCGACGCGTCGATCTCCCCGGTCAGCGGAGAGCCACCGACGCGTCGATTTTCCCGATCAGCCGGGAAACCACGCGAGATCGTGATCGGCGGCGATCGTGACTGCGACACGCTCGCCCGGATCGATCACGTCGGCGTGGTTGTGTCGACACCGCACCGTCGGGCCGTCTTCGAGGGCGACCCGATGGATCGCCGCCGGGCCGACGTACCGGCACTCTTCGACGACGCCGGTACCCGCCGGGTCCGGTCGAGCCAGCAGGTCGTCCGGGCGAACGAGCACGTCGATCCGGTCGCTCGCGGGATCGCCGTCGAGTCGATCGATCCCGAACGATCCCACCGGCGTCTCGACGGTCGACCCGCGGATGCGACCGGGGACGAACGCGGTCCGACCGAGAAAGCGGGCGACGAACCGGCTCCCTGGCCGCTGGAAGATGGCCTCTGGCGGATCGATCTGGGCGATCTGCCCGTCGTGCAAGACCGCGACGCGATCGCTCATCGCGAGTGCCTCGCGCTGGTCGTGAGTCACTGCGATCGTGGTCACGTCCGTCCGATCGAGAATCCCGAGCACGTCGTCACGAACCTGATCGCGCAGTCCCACGTCGAGATTCGAGAACGGTTCGTCGAGCAAGAGCACGTCGGGATCGGGGGCGAGCGATCGTGCGAGGGCGACGCGCTGGCGCTGACCGCCGGAGAGCGCCGCGGGATCGCGATCGCCGAGTCCACCGAGGTCGACCAGTTCGAGCATTTCGTCGATGCGATCGGAATCGTCGACGGCGTACCCGACGTTTTCGGCGACCGTCAGGTGTGGAAACAGCGCGTACTCCTGGAAGACCAGGCCCACCGATCGCTCTTCGGGCGGGACCACGCTATCGGCGGTGGCGACTGTCTGGCCGGCGATCGCGATCTGGCCCCCGGTCGGTGTTTCGAGGCCGGCGATCAACCGCAACAGTGTCGACTTGCCACACCCCGAGGGACCGAGGACGGTGAGCACGTCGCCCTCGCGGACGGACAACGAACAGTCCTCGATCACCGGCCGGCCCTCGTAGGTCTTCCGAACGCCGTCGAGAGTCACGACGGTCGACTCCTCGCTCGGTGACGCCGCCTCGACCGTCGGGCTATCGAGGGCCTGACTGCTCATCACTCTCTCTATTTAGGGAAGCCTAAAGAGAGTGCCGGTTCCGGGGAGGCCTCTCGGGGGCCGGTAATCGACGCAAGCCTTACTGTGTTAGGCTTGCCTAAGTGGGGTCATGCCCGACGGGACCCACGAGGGGGAGCGTCAGCGATCGCCGGCAGACGACGGACCGACGATCGCAATGCATTGCTGTTCGGCGGATCGAACGGTGTTCGTCGAGGAAGACTGTCCCGACGCCTGGATCGCGACCGATCGGACGGTCACGCTCGACCCCTGAGAGCGGTCACGCTCGATCCTACTGGTTTGTCACGGTCGATCCCTCCGATCGGTTACGTCTCGACGTGAGGGGAGGGGGTGCTGTCCGTACTACGCCTCGACGAGGGTGTCG
>JBDGTN010000060.1:0-7244 GCA_042216835.1 Halococcoides sp. | reverse complement strand
GAGTTATCGTGACCGGGCCCGCATCGCGAGGTGATCGCCCATGAGAGTGCCCGCACTCACGATCGCGCTCCTCAAAGACTGGGTGCGCAACCGCGAGGCGGTCTTTTTCGCCGTCCTGTTTCCGATCGTGTTGCTCGTCATCTTCGGCGCGGTGTTCGCGAGCGGCGCGCCGGTGTTCGATCTCGCCGTCCAGAACCACGATCGGACGGCCAACGGGTCGGCGACGAACCTCTCGGCGGCGCTGATCGACGGTCTGGAGTCGGTCGATGCGATCGATGTCGAGCGGATCGATCGGAAGCCCCACGCGCTGACCGTCGAGAACGTCGAGCGCGCGACCGGGCACACCCGCGTGCTCGTGATCCCGGATGGATTCGATCGGGCGGTCCGGCAACGGAGCGTCCAGGTCCGGGCGGCCGTGATCCAGAGTAGCCTGCGTCGAATCACGAATGACTCCGATCTGGAGACTGGCTCTGGCGTGAGAGTCCCCAGCCGTGAGCCAGTCCGGATAACGCTGGTGACCATGCCCGGCGACGAGGCGAGCGGTGCGGTCGAGAGCATCGTCACCAGCGTCGTCGCGGAGTTCAACGACCGTTCGATCGGCATCGACGAACCGACCGTCCGGGTCGCGACCGCCGACGGCGGCGGCAGGGCCCTCGATGGCGTCGATTACTACCTGCCCGCCTTTATCGTCGCAATGATCCTCATCAACGGGCTGATGACGGTGCCCTCGACGGTCGCAACCTTCGAGCGCGACGGGACGCTCAAGCGCCTTGCGGCCACGCCACTCAAAAAGCGCGACTGGATTCTCGCGACCGTGATCCAGCAGTCGCTGCTCGCGGTCGTGCTCACGGGCGTGCTGGTCGCGGTCGCCGCACTCGTCTACGGCGTCACCGCGATTCCGGGGCCGATCGCCATCGGCCTGATCGTCCTCGGCGCGATCGCCGCCACGGCGGTGGGCATGGTCGTCGCGGGCATAGTCTCGACGCCCGGGTCGGCGGTCAGTTTCGGTGGGGCGATCGCGCTCCCGCTATTGTTCGTCTCGGGGATCTTCTGGGAACTCGATCTCATGCCCGCGACCCTCCAGACCGTCGCGGAGTTCAGCCCCGTGACGCACTTCCAGCGCAGCCTGCGCGAGTTGATGATCCTCGACTCGACGACGGGCGTCGGTCGAACGGCACTCGTGCTGGCGATCGTCGCGGTGGTCGCGCTCTGGCTCGCAACCTGGCTCACCGACTGGCGGGCGTTCGACTGATCGATCGCTGGCGAATCGACCGCGATCACACCGGCGCGTCCGGGCCGGCCGCGTCGACTCCATCGCGTTCCAGCGTGGCGGTCAGCTCCCGGAGGCGGTCGATTCGATCGTCGATCGGTGGATGCGATCGCGTCTGGATGGTAAAGCCAGCTGGCGGATCGGGGTCGAACCCGTGGGCGAGCAGACAGAGCCCGCCGACGCCGTCGGCCCGGCGATCGGCCGTCGGCCGGTCGGGGCCCGCCGCGTCGAGTCGTCGGAGCGCGCTTGCGAGTGCCGCGGGATCGCCACACGACAGCGCCCCCGCCCGGTCGGCAGCAAACTCCCGATCGCGCGCCAGGCGACGGGCCAGGACCGTCATCGGGACCGCGAGAACGCCCAGGAGTGCGCTCCCGATGACGAACGTCACGACGGCGAGGACGACGACCGTCCCCGCGATCGTCCGCCCCAGCGGCCCGCTGATGGCGAGCGCAGCGAGTGCGATCGCGACGACCGATCCGACCAGCCTCGGTCGCCAGCCAGACCAGTCCTCGAACAGGATCGATCGATCGTCGATCACGGCGGGGAGAAAGCCGGCGACGGTCATCACGACCGCGTCGCGGTTCTGCCGGTGGGCGAGTTCGTGCGCGAGGACGGCATCGAGTTCGTCGCCATCCAGCGTCTCCAGCAGTCCCCGGCTGACCAGCAGCGTCGCCCCGCGCGGCCCCCCGACGAGTGCGCTGTTGGGCACCGAACGATCCACGACGGCGACCTCGGGGACCGGAACGTCGGCCTGGGCCGCAAGTCGGCGGACCCGATCGAGGAGGTCGGGATGGGTTTCGTCGGTCGCCGGCGTGGCCGCGACCGAGTCCACGAGGCGACGCCGGGCGACGGCGAGTTCGAGAGCGGCCAGGCCGACAGCGACGGCGACCACGAGCACGATCACCAGCGCGGGTCCCGACACGCCCACGCCGATCGCCCCCGCGAACGCGCCCGCGATCGGCCGAACCCACGGGACTGCCAGCACCGCCAGAACGACCGCGACCGCGAAATCGACCGTTCCCAGCGCGAGCAAGGTGATCGCCATCCGACGACGGAGTCGCGCCATACCGGCCCTTCGACCGGCGCGACAAATAAACACCTATATGCGACCGTGATGGTCTGTCCGATAGTGTCACGCAGTCGCCGCAGTCGCTGGCCGATCGTGATCGCCGGGGTCGCCGTTCTCGCGATCGTTCTCCTCGGCCCACCGGCCGGCTTCGGCCAGGTCCCCATCGGCGATCACGCGGTCGATGTCGGGCCGAACGAGCCCACCCCGGTCGATGCGACGACCAGTGAGCCGACACCCACGACGACCGATGAGACGACCGAAAAGACGACCGAGACGGACGAAACGACGGAATCGCCGGATGCGACGACCACGACCGAATCGAATGCGACCACGACCGAGACCGACGACGTTGCCGGCGTCACCGACCCGTCCGACGGCACTCCGTGGGTCGCGGTGTTCACAGAGATGGCCCTGTGGCTGCTCGGATCGGCAGTCGCGATCGGACTCCTCGGAGCCGTTTCTGTCGAAGGAAAGAGCCGGGAATGGCCCGTGTTCGATCGGCTTCCGGTCCCCGCGGTGTCAGTACTCGGTGTCGGCCAGTCGATCGCTCGAACGACGATGATCGGGACGGTTGGCGCTGCCGCGACGGCCGAGCACCTCGTCAGTGGACTCACGGAGGCCGGACTGGGACTCCTCCGGGGGACGACCGGTCTCGTCGACGCGCTGGCATGGGCGCTGACGGACCTCGCTGCCTTGCCTCGCGAGCTGGGAGGGGCGATCGCCGGGGTCGGCGGAGCGATCGCCGGTCTGAGGACCAACACCGACCGAGTCGACGCGGGCCCCAACGTCGAGGACTCGCCGACTCCCACCCGGGCTCGACGGCCGGACGCCGACGACGAGCGCGGGCCGACGACCGTCGAGGAGGCCTGGCTGGAACTGGTTGGGCTGGTCGGGGCCTCCGAGACGCGAACGCCCGGCGAAATCGCGCGGAGTGCGATCGATCGGGGCCTCCCGGCCGAACCGGTGCGGACGATCACGCGAGCGTTTCGAGAGGTCGTCTACGGTGGTCGGCCACGCGACCGGCGGCGGTCGGACGCGATCGATGCCCACGAACGCATCGTCGGTCGGGAGGGATCGGAATGACCGGCGGGCGCTGGGCCGCCGGGACAGCGGGCCTCCTGCTCGGGGTCGCGCTGGTCGCGCTCGTCGCACCACTGCCCGATCCAGTCCGATCGGTGGGCGAGGCGCTCGCCCGGAGTGAGGGCGTGGTGACCGTCGTCGCCGGACTCCTCGGCCTCGTAGCGGCCGTCGTGATCGTCGATCTCGACCCCCGCGCCGGACTGAGTCGGCTCCTCGGGGGAACTGGAACCCGACGCATCCGGGGACGGAGTCGCCGTCCGGACGACGACCAGGCCCAACCCGAGGCGATCCCCGGCAGCGAGATCGAGACGGCACTCGATCGACTTCGCGAACGAGATGGGGCCGTCCCCGTGCAAACCGAGCGCCAGCGCATCCGCCGTCGGCTGACAGAGGCGGCAATCGACACCGTGAGCGAGGCAGAGGGGATCTCTCATCAGGCCGCTGCCGACCGCGTCGCCGCGGGGACCTGGACGGACGACCCCCGAGCGGCGGCGTTTCTGGGCGACGACCGAGCGCCGCTCTGGGTCCGGATTCGGGACTGGCTGTTCGGCCCGCCGACCGAGCGCCGAGCGCGCGCGACCGTCGCCGAGATCGCGGCGCTCCGGGGCGTCAACACGGAGGTCGAACACCCGTGACCGACGCCCGCCTCCCCTCGATCGGAATCGGCGTCGCGGTCCTCGCGACCGCGACCGGGATCGCCCTCCAGAGTACCGCGATCACGATGATCGCAGTAGTCGGGGTGGCGTACGCGACCTACGGCTGGCTCGACGGCCCAATCGATCCGAGCCTCGACGTCGACCGCCGGATCGAGCCCCGGCGACCGCGGCCCCGCGAGACCGTCGCCGTCACACTCGTCGTCACCAATCGCGGCGAGTCCGTCCTGACCGACGTTCGCATCCGGGAGTCGATCCCGGATTCCGTTCGGCTGATCGACGGCGACACCGCCTGCTGTAGTAGTCTCCGGCCCGGCGAGTCGGTAACGCTGGAGTACACAATCCGGGCCAGCGACGGCCAGACCATCTTCGATCCGCCTGCGATCGAGTGTCACTCCGCGAACGGCGTCCGGACGGTCAAGATCCAGGCCGACGTGGAAACCGGGTGGTTCTGTCGGGCCACGGCAACGGACCTCCCGCTCGCCGAGCGGACGACCGTCTACACCGGGCAAGAAGAGACCGACGCGGCCGGCGAGGGCATCGAGTTTCACTCACTGCGGGAGTACCGCCCTGGCGATCCACCGAACCGCGTGGACTGGAATCGCCTCGCGAGCCACGGCCGCCTCCGGACCATCGAGTTCAGCGAGACGCGCGCCGCTGCGGTCGTGGTCGTCCTCGACACGACCGCCTCGACGGCGACGGCGCGACGGCCCGGCGAGCCCCCGGGGCGGGTGCTGGCCCGACAGGCCGCCGAGCGCGTGATCGCCGGACTGCTCGACGATCACAACCGCGTCGGCGTCGCGTGCGTCGGCGAGCAGACCGGGTATCTCCCACCCGCTGCCGGCCGTGAGCAAGCACTCCGCGCCGAACGCCTGTTCGACGGCGAGGCCGACGGCCTCGATCTCGATACCGCCCGCGAGGTACGCAGACACCTGCCGAGCGACGGCCAGGTCATCGTCTGTTCGCCCCTGCTCGACGGCGACGCGCTGGGAATGGCCCGGCAGTTCCGGGCGGCTGACCACCCGGTGACGCTGGTGAGTC
The DNA here is from genome assembly GCA_042216835.1 of Halococcoides sp. Lineage (GTDB taxonomy): Archaea > Halobacteriota > Halobacteria > Halobacteriales > Haloarculaceae > Halococcoides. The sequence goes on along the minus strand of JBDGTN010000060.1, from coordinate 2,131 downwards.
CGGACGTGACCGACCCGGCGACCGTCGGCGGAACGGTCGCGCGCATCGAGCGACGACGACGCCTCGAGTGGGCGCGCCGGTCTGGCGTTCGAGCCATCGACTGGCCACAGGACCAGCCACTCGAACGAGCCATCGAGGCGGCCCGTCAGGGGTGGGTGAGGTGATCGGACCCGTCTCGCGACCGGGAGCGACGATCGCACTCGCGATCGCCACGCTCGCCGGTCTCGGCCTCGCCATCGCCGCCCCCGGGCCGACGGTCGCCGGCCTCTGTGGCGCGCTCGTGCTCGTCGCTGGTCTCGCGGCGCTCCGGGCCGATCCGATCGCACACCGCGCGCTCGGGAGCGTCGCCGTTCTCGCCGGTGGGGCACTCCTCTGGGCCCCGCTGCTCGCCGGAAGCGGGCCGGGGACGCTCGCGACGCTCGCCGTCTTGCTAATCGGGTACACGGGACTGGTCGAAGCTGACAGCGACCGAGGGAGCCGCCTGGACCCCGAGTGGCTGGCCGTCGTTCGCGATTCGAGTGTCGTCCTCGCCAGTGCACTCGTGGTGGTAACGTTCGGGACCCACCTCGGCGCGCTGGGTGACCTTCTCGGTGGCGTGGCCGCCGGCGCGATGGCCACATCGATCGGTCGGTCGATCGTCCTGCTCCTCGAATGCGTCGCGGTCGTCATCGCAGTCGGGCCCGCAGCGTCGGTCGTCGAGCGGTGGACGGATCGGAAGTACCGGCCGCTGTCGTGGCTCGGCCTCGACCGCGATGGCGGCCTTCCGAATGCCCCGCCGAGCCACTGGGCCGCCCTCGCGGCGGGACTCGGTCTCGTCCTCGCCGCGCCGGCCCTCTTGCCCCGGGTGCTCGGCGAGATTCCGCTGATCGGGCCCGCCGTCGTCTGGGTCCTGACGGGCGGTATCGTTCACATCGCCGTCGGCGTCGCGCTTGCGGTACTCGTGGCGATCCTGTCGGTCGAGGCGATCCGGCGACTCGTCGTGACCTGGAGCGAACCCGTGCCCGCGGTCACGATGGCGCGGGCGAGTGGCGGCGGTGCCGTCGCCGGCGTGGCGATTCTCGCAGGCCCAGTCGGCCCGATCGGCGGCGCAATCGCGAACGCAACGCCGGTCCTGGCGGGCGTGTTCGGCGTCGCTAGCGTGATCGTCGGCGCCGGACTGCTCGTGGTCGGCAGCCTGGCCATCGTCTACATCGGCCTGACCCTGGCCGCAACCCTCGGTCCGGGCCGACCCACCGTCACTGGATTCGGGATGGGGGCTGGCGCACTCGTCTGCGGAGCGATCCTCTCGACTGGCCCCGTTCCCACACCGGTCGTGCTCGGCGTCGCCGCCGCGGGATTCGTGATCTGGGATGTCGGCACGACAGCCGTCGATCTCGCCAGCCTCGGGCCCGAGGCCCGCACCCAGCGGGGCGAACTCGTCGGGGCCGCGATCGGAGTCCTCGTCGGCGGCCTCGCGATCGGCGTTGGCACGCTCGCGGTGGCCGTCCTCGGCCCGATCGCACTCGATATCGCCCGCTGGCGCGCGGTCCTCGCGCTCGTCGGCGTCGTCGCGGCCCTCCTCGCGGTGAGTCCCGCGCTACTCGCCGATCGAGATACAAGCGCCTAAGAGGGCCACGGCCGGAGCCGACGCCATGGACGTTGACGAGGCCCGCGAGACCTGCGACCGACTCCTCGAGGAGATCAGTTCGGCCGTCATCACCGACCGGCGCTTCCTGGAAACCGTCTTCGTCGGCGTTCTCGGCCGGACGCACGTCCTCCTGGAGGACGTCCCGGGAACGGGCAAGACGCTGACCGCCCGCACGCTCGCGACGACGCTCGGACTCTCCTTTTCGCGCATCCAGTTCACGCCGGATCTCCTGCCCGCAGACGTGACCGGCACGCACGTCTTCGACGAGCAGGATCGCACCTTCGAGTTCTCGGAGGGCCCGATCTTCGCGAACGTCGTGCTGGCCGACGAGATCAATCGTGCGCCACCGAAGACCCAGTCGGCGCTGCTCGAAGCCATGGAGGAGGGCCAGGTCACCGTCGACGGCGACACGCACGCCCTCCCGGAGCCGTTTTTCGTCATCGCGACCCAGAACCCCGTCGAGATGGAGGGCACCTTCGAACTCCCGGAGGCCCAGATCGACCG
>JBDGTN010000092.1:0-7357 GCA_042216835.1 Halococcoides sp. | reverse complement strand
CGGCGTCCGAGGACGCCTCGGCGGGGTCGTCCTCGCGCCGGCCCTCCCGCATGCGCTTGATCCGCTCGGCCCGGTCCATCCGATCGTCGTCTGTCATACTTGTGTCTCCTGCTGTGCGGCAGTCGTCCGATCGAACTGCCCCGCGAGTTCGTCGGCGATGTCCAAAAAGACGGTTTCCATGTCGATCGCTTGGTCGTACTCGAAAATAGAAGTCCCGGCCGAAAAGGCCCGCTGAAGCGCGACGCGCTTGCGGATCTGCCAGACGGGAAACTCCGAGAAAACCGTCTCCAGCCACCGGAGCATCTCGGCGTCCTCGTTGGTGCGTTCGACGCGATTCGCGACGACACCGACGGTATCGATCTGGATATCGGCCTGGGCTTCGAGGGCTGCGAGCTGGTCGATGAGCAACTCGATCGCGCGTTCCGAGGTGGCCTCGGTCAGTGCCGGCACGAGCACGTTCCGGGTCGCGTAGATCGCGGTGTCGGTCAACTGCCCGTAAAACGGGGGCGAATCGACGATCACGAAGTCGTGGCCCTGCTCGACCGCAGAGAGCACGGGATCGAGCATATCCAGGGCGTGGCCGGCCGAGACGGTGTCGGGATCGAGATTCAGCGCGAACCCTTCGAGATCCGCCGGGGAGAGAGCGAGGTCCTCGGCTTTCGCGCGGGCCATCAGCCCCGCGATCGTCAGTTCGCGCTCGGCCTGGAGGAGGTCGATATTGCTTGGCAGAACGGTCATCTCGGGGTGGTCGACGAGCAACTCCGGGGCGTGCGTCGATCCCGCCGGATCGGTCAACGCATCGAATATCGTCGGCGGCTCGCGATCGTAGGCCTCCAGCAGGCCGAGCCCCTCGGTAGCGTTCCCCTGGGGGTCCAGGTCAACGAAGAGCACATCGAATCCGCGCTCGTTGAGCGCGCCAGCGACGTTGATCGCGATCGTGGTCTTCCCAGTCCCGCCCTTGGCGTTGGTGACACAGAGTCGCACCGGCCGCGCGCGTGAGGCCATGCAGTCTGTCAAAGCTCCGCGCCCCGCCATCTTAAAATCACGTCCCGGACTATCAGGATGGAAAATCGGACGGTGGCACTCGAATCAATCGGCCTCGATCCGATCGAGACGTGTCGTGCGCCCGTCTGACGGAGTGCAAGCTTTATGCCACAGTATCACAAATGTATACGGTATGCCGATCAATCCCCGGGACTACGATCTCGATCACCTCCGGGAGATGGCCGGCGGTCCCGACGGGGACCGACCGGGAGACGGGCCGGACCGCCGCTCCCGGAGCGGTGATCCCCTCGAATCGATCCCCGACGCACCGGACGGTGACTCGTTCCGATCGTCGCTGTATCGGGAGTTGATGCCGATCACACAGAAAGACGCCGAGAAACCCTATCTGACCACGATGCCCGAGGTCCAGGCCGCCGAATTTCTGATCTTCGAGTGGCTGGAGTATCTCCTCTTGCACGGTGGGTACCGCGGCGCGATGGAGGCGCTGACCTACTACGAGGACATCGAGTGGATCACACCGCCGGCGCGTTCGGATCTCGGCGAGTACCTCATGGGCGTCGAGGACCCCGCCCACGAGGGCGACGGCCTCGATGTCGACGACCACCTCCTGAGTCTGGTCTACATCGTCAAACTCGACGCGATGGCCTGATTTTCGGCCGATCGCCCGTTTCCACGGTGACGATCCACGCTGGACGATCGTGATCGGGGAGCGTCTGCCGGAGAAGCCGGTCTCTCCTGGATCGGCCGGTCGCAACTGGATCGAACGCCGTCTGCTGGAGTAATCGGTCGCTACTGGATCGAGCACCGTCTGCTGGAGTAATCGGTCGCTACTGGATCGAGCACCGTCTGCTGGAGTAATCGGTCGCTACTGGATCGAGCGCTGTCTGCTGGATCGGCCGGCGTCTCCTGATGAACCGTTGTGTTCAGACCGGGACCGGTCCGAACGAAGACGAGTGGCGAACAGCTATTTACCGTGTGGGATGGTAGCAGTAATGGTATGAGTGAGGACGGCACGGACGAGGCCGACCCGGAGGAGGCCCCCGAGGAGGCCACTGGCGACGAGGCCGAAGAGGCCGAGACCGCCGACCAGGGGCCCGTTCCGATCGGCGTCAAACTCGGCAGTACCCGCACTGTGATCGCCTATCCCGATGGCGGAAAACTCCGGACGATCCGGACGCTCACCTGTCTGGCGACATACAGCGACCCGATCAGTGGCGAGGAACGCGCCCTCTATGGCGAAGAGGCCGCTCGCGAATATCCCGATCGGGTGGAGTTCATGCTCCGGAGTGGCCTCCCCGAAGACGGGGACCGCGCCGACCTGACGGACCGCTTTTTCCGTGAGGTGCTCGAATCGAACGACGTGCCCGAAGACAGCGTCGTCGTGTACGCGATCCCGACGATCGACAACGAGTCCGGCCTGGAAAATCTCGAACGCGTCATCGAGAACAGCCCCGTCGGGACTGATCTCGTCGAGAGCTATCCCGAGTCGCTATGTGGGGCGATCCCCGCCTTCGGCGACGGCCTCGAAGCGGTCGGCGAGATCTTCATCGCGATCAATATGGGGTCGACGAACCTGGAGGCGTCGGCCTACCGCCGCGGCGAGCAACTCTCGCCGTTTACCACCGGCGCAGTGACGGGCAACGAGGTCGACCGCCGAATCGCGAACTACGTCGAAGAAGAGACCCAGGGTCGGGTCAACATCGATGTCCAGACCGCCCGGGAGTACAAAGAAGAACACGCCGACTTCGAGGAGTTCGAGCCGTTTACCGACGTTATCCAGCAGCCCGGCGGCGGTTCCCACGAGTTCACCATCGAGCGGTCGGTGATGAAGGCCTGTGAGGAGTACCTCGACGAGGTGGTCGAGGAGGTTGCCAACACGTTCCTCCCCGAACTGGCCAACGACTACATGAAACTCTACAATATCGCGTTGAACCAGCCGATCGCACTCACCGGCGGGATGGTGTGTATTCCGGGTGTCGTCGAGGAGTTCGAACAGCGACTGAGCGACGAACTCGACCGGGACGTGCAGGTGATCGCACCCGACGACCCCGATCGATCGGCGACCTACGGGGCCCAGCGGATCGCCGAACGCCTCGCGGAGTGAGTGGGAGAGTGACTCCCGCACCCACGGGACCGCGACTCGGTCGTCGCTCAGTCGATTTTCGAACTCCTCGACGCCGCGCCTGACTGACGCCGACGAATCGTCCGAAGAGGAACCTTTAGGTGTGCGTGCACCCCGGATTCGGGCATGAGCGAGACCGTCCTGCTGGTCGGTGGCGGCGGGCGCGAGCACGCCATCGCGCGGGCGCTGGCCGACGACTGTACCCTGTATGCGTGTGCGACCAACCGGAATCCGGGGATCGCACGCCTCGCCAGGGGCGTCGAGACGCTGGAGACGACCGATCCGACAGCGGTCCGGACATACGCCACCGAAGTGGGGGCGACGCTGGCGATCATCGGCCCCGAGGCCGCCCTCGAGGCGGGCGTGGCCGACGCGCTGGAGGCGGCCGGCGTCGCCACGTTCGGACCGGGGGCGGATGCCGCGCGCATCGAGACCGACAAGGAGTTCCAGCGGCGGTTCATGGAGCGCCACGACATCCCGGGTCTGCCCGACTACGAGGCCTTCGAGGACGCCGAGGCTGCCTGCGAATACATCGACGAGTACGACGGTGACCTCGCGGTCAAGCCCGCGGGCCTCACTGGCGGGAAAGGCGTCCGTGTCATCGGCGATCAGGTGACTGCCGAAGAGGCAAAAAACTACATTCGCGAGTCCAGTTACGACCGGATCGTCCTCGAAGAGCGCCTGATCGGCGAGGAGTTCACCGTGCAAGCGCTCGTGGCGAACGGATCGGTTCGGGTGACGCCCGCCGTGCAAGATCACAAGCGCGCCTACGAGGGCGACGAGGGCCCGAACACCGGCGGAATGGGATCGTACAGCGCGCCGCGTCTCGAACTGCCCTTCATGGACGAATCCGATTACATGGAAGCCGTCGAGATCATCGAACAGACCGTCGACGCGCTCGACGAGTATACGGGCGTGCTCTACGGGCAGTTCATGCTGACCGCCGACGGCGTCCGTGTCGTCGAGTTCAACGCCCGGTTCGGCGACCCCGAGGCGATGAATACGCTGCCGGTCATGACGACCGACCTGCTCGACGTGCTCGTCGCCGCCCGCGATGGCGATCGGTTGCCCCAGTTGCAGTTCGCCTCGCAGGCGACCGTGTGCAAGTACGCCGTTCCCGAGGGGTATCCAACCGATCCCGCCGCCGGGACACGAATTGACGCCGACGCCGTTGCCGACACCGACGCCACCCTGTTTTACGCCAGCGTCGACGAACGCGAGGACGGCATCTACACCACGACCTCGCGGGCGTTCGCGGTTGTCGGCGTGGCCGACACGATCGCCGAGGCCGAGTCGATCGCCGAGGCGGGCCTCGCGGCCGTCGGCGAGGGGGGACTCCGCGTCCGCCACGACATCGGGACGGCGGACCTGCTGGCCGAACGCGACGATCACGTCGCATCGCTCAGATGAGCGAGCGCCGCCACGACCGTCTCGAACGGATCGAGACGCCGGGACCGAACGCGCTGTGGGGGTGGATCCACGCGCGCAACCCGCTCTGGATGCTCACGATGCCCGTCATCATCTGGGCGCTGAAGTACGTCCCGAGCGTCCGGCTGAAAAATATCGTCCTGCGAATGGTCGGTACCGAGGTCGGTGCACGCACCGCCCTCGCGATCGGCGCGACGCCAGATTTTCTGTGGCCCGACCGGATCACGTTCGGCGAGGATGTCATCGTGGGGTACGACGCGACGATTCTCTGTCACGAATTCCTCCAGGACGAGTACCGCCTCGGCGATGTCGAGATCGGCGACCGGGCGACGATCGGCACGGGCGCGACAGTCTTGCCGGGCGTCCGAATCGGTGCTGACGCGACGGTCGCGGCGAACTCGCTGGTCGCGAGCGATGTCCCGGCCGAGACGACGGTCGCTGGCGTGCCGGCCGAACCGATCGACGGACCGATCGCTCCCTGAACCCGATAACGACGAGTCTTTACTGACGTGATCCCGGTCTGTGACGATGGCCGCCGAACCGGCGTCGTTCGAGACCGTCGCTGAACCGAATCGCTGTACTAACGGTGAGCCGAGTGCCACACGAAAGGGGGGACGACCGGAGGCCGTCCAGGCCGCGATCCCGCCAGGGAGTGCCCGCGAGTTGCCGACGCCGGTGTAGTGCCGGTCAGACGAGAAAAGCGTCCGTCCCGGCGAGCACAACTAGCGCGTCGATGATCATAAATTGCGGTGACTGGTCGGTCGGGAGTCCCCGTCGATCGGGAACTGACCTTATATGCCTCCCTATCGATCGGGCCAGATATAAGGTCGTGGCAGCACTCTCGACGCTATGGAGACGCGCAAGGTCCAGCAACTGGGGCCCTCGACGCTCGCGATGACGCTCCCCGCGGAGTGGACGCGGACCTACAGCGTCGAGAAAGGCGACGAAGTGGGCCTCCGGATCGGCGATCAGGGATCGATCACCGTCCTGCCCGAATCGATCGACAGCGGCGAGTCCGAGGCATCGATCGACGCGTCGGGACTCGACGCGGCCGCACTGGAGCGAGCGATCGTCGCCCAGTACGTCCTCGGTCGGCGGGTGATATCGGTCGAAGCGGGCGATCAGGCGACGCTCGCGGGCGAACACATCTCCGCGGTGTACAACGCCGAGGCCCAGTTGATGGGACTGGGTGTCATCGAAGAGACGCCCGCCAGGATCGCGATCCGGTGCTCGGTCGATCCCGCCGACTTCGAGTTGACGAACCTGCTCGAACGGCTGGAATCGACCGGGCGAACGATGCGATCGGAAGCGATCGATGCGCTCAGCCAGGGGAATCCCGAACTGGCCGATCGAGCGCTGAATCGCGAACGCCAGGCAAACAAGATCTTCGTGTTGTTGTTGCGCCTGATCTTCTCCGCCCACCGCGACCCCACCCTCGCCCGAGCGGTCGGGCTCTCGGAAAGTTTCCCGCTGATCGGCTATCGATCGCTCGCGAAAAACCTCGAATTGACGGCCGACAGCGCCGAGGACATCGCGACGATCGCACGCAATGCCGACGACCACACCCTCGCCGTGTCGGAGACGACGATGGCCCGGATCCGGGCGTTCAACGATCACGTCGACAAAATCTCCGAGCAGGCCGTCCGGGCCGCCGTCGAGCGCGATCACGAGTTGACGATCGATGTCCGCGAACGCTTCCGGGCGATCGACGATCAGGTTCAGGAGATCTTCGAGGGGCTGGACGAACTCCCCAACGACGACCTCCTCCAGGTTCGAGAGGTGCTGGTCGCCCTCCAGCAGACAGCGGATTTCGGCGTCCGAAACGCCGAGATCGCGACCAACCTCGCTCTCAATCGCGACGCCGGCCCGGTGTCGATCGACCAGTCGGGGGCGCACCAATGACGTACCGGTCGCTCGTTGGACCGACATGGAGACCCAGACCGATCGACCGATGGGGATCGCACTCGCGGGCATCGTCGTCGCCGCGGTCGGCGCAAGCGTGATGGCCGTCGCGGCTTCCGACCACCGCATCGCTGGCACGGGCTTTGCCCTCGCGGTCGCGGCCAGCGTCGTGGCGATCGTCGCGCTCCAGGTCCTCGACTGACACGATCGGTCAGAGGTAGTTGCGATCCACGATCGCGAGGTCGGTCTCGATGTCCTGAAGCCGACGATAGGTCGGCGGGGAGAGAATTCGCGATGGGAGCGATCGGTCGCGACTCGCCCCGACGATCACGAGATCGTACTGGCTGGCATAGGCATCCAGAAATCCGTCGAGGTCGGTCACCGCGACGCGCGTCTCGATCGCAGATTCGAACGCCGACACCAGGCGTTCGAGTGCGCGCTCGGCCTCGGGTCGCTCCCCGGGGCTGTCGACACACCGACAGACGCTGACGCCATCGCCGGCCAGTCGACTCGCGAAGTCGATCATGCTGTGGGCAACATCACTCGCCCGGCGCACGGGCACCATGACGCGATTCCAGTCGGTGCGTCCCGCCCGGGAGTCGTGAACGAGCACGTCGAGATCGCCCGACAGAAGCCGCTGAAGGAAATTCGCGAGGCCGTCATCGGCGTATACCGCGGGCGCGACCACAAGATCGCAGTCGGTCTCGTGAGCGCTCTGGAGGATCGCTTCGGGCCCACCGCTCGCCACGGCCACGTCACAGGGCACGTCGACGCGGTCGGCGACCCGTTCGGCGGTCGTTTCGAGATCGGCGGCGACCGCGGCGACCGGATCGTCCGGAGCCACCGAATCGTCTTCGGCGACCGGATCGTCCGCGGCCACCGAGTCCTCGTCCGACCCAT
>JBDGTN010000143.1:1728-7370 GCA_042216835.1 Halococcoides sp. | reverse complement strand
TCCCAGCCCAGCGCCGCGAGTTTCTCGATCGAGAGGCGCATCCGTGGCACGTCACCGGTCCAGCCGCGATCGCCGCCGGTGTACTCGTGGGCCGGATCGACGCCCATCTCCTCGGCGACGATCGCGGCAATCCGATCGACCGAGGTCGTCGTGCGCGTCCCGAGGTTGTAGGTATTCATGCCGCCATCCGTCGCCTCGACAACGTGACAGATTGCGTCGATACACTCGGCGAGCGCCATGTAGGATTTCTCCTGGCGGCCGTCGCCCCGGATGGTCAGCGTCGAGGGATCGTCTTTCAGTTTGTAGACGAAGTCGGGGACGACGCCCGCGCCATAGCGCGGCCCGACGATATTCGCAAAGCGAAAGTTCCAGACCGTCATGTCGTGGCTGCGGGCGTACACCGAACACAGCGCCTCGTCGGAGAGTTTCGCCGCACCGTACTCGCTGATCGGCTCCAGCGGGGCGTAATCCTCGGGCGTCGGCCGGGGTGCTTCGCCATACACCGTCGACGAGGAGGTGTAGATCAGCGAATCGACGCCGACCGCGTCCATCCGTTCGAGGACGCTGTAGGTCATCGCGGTGTTGGTCTCGAACTGCTCGCGCGGCCGGTCGGCATCGACGTACTTGTCGGCCGCGAGGTGGGCGACGAGGTCGACGGTGCCGTCGATCGCCTCGCGCAGCGTCGACTCGTCGAGAATGTCGCCCTCGATGAACTCCGCGTCGTCCGGCACCGTGGATCGAATGCCGTTCGAGAGGTCGTCGACGACGACCACCTCATTGTCGACCAGCAGGCGCTCGGCCAGTCGTGACCCGATCAGGCCCGCGCCGCCGGTGATCACAACCCTCCGATCGGTGAGGTTCATATCCTCGCCGTCCACCGGCGCGTATAAAGCGATTGGGTCTTCGACGCGAATGGATGGCTCTCGCAACCTCGATTGCACCGGGTGAACAGATCTCGCCTCGTCACACCCGGAAAACGAACGATTGTCCGGAATACGATCAGCCGAAGAAGTACGACCGCATGATGTCGTGGACGGCCTCCAGCGAGAGGTCGCCGGTTACGTAGTCGCCCTTTGCCTCGACGACCTCTGACGGCTGGTATTCGCCGTCCGACCCCGCGTAATCGGCGACCATTCGGTCATAGAGGAACTGCTTGACGGTATCGCCCATGTAGTCACCGGTCAGGAGCGACCACTCACAGGGCAGATCGGCACATTTCTCCGGAATGGGCTCGTCGTTGTACGGCGAGCCGACGCTGCCGTCAGTGTCGAAGCCAAACTCGACCATGTTGGGGTCCCAGAGCGGGTCGAACACCCAGGCCGTCGAGTGGACCGGACGGGTGCTCAGCCACTCGGTGACGTGTTTGCCGTAGTCGGGGTCCCACTCGGCCCAGTCGGAGTCGCCCACGGTCTCTTTGGTTACGCCGCCACCGGCCGCCAGTCCGGCGTCCGGATCGAAGCCCCACTCGCTCATGACGATCGGTGCGATTTCGTGGGCCGGGGTTCCATCGTACGAAACAATGTTGTCATAATCGGCGGGCGTCGTCGGCCCGTGAGCCGGGTAGAGGTGCAACGTATATCCGATATTGGGACCGTCGAACTCCTCGATGACCGCCCCTTTGGTCAACTGCGTCCACCGGGGTGACCCGACGAGGACGAGATTGTCGCTATGGGAGCGGATCGTATCGACCCACGGCTGGGCGGTCGACTTCCAGTTGCCCCAGTACTCGACGAGCGCATCACCCGTTGCGCTCCATTGCGGATAGCCCTGGGGTTCGTTGTACATCTCGAAGATGACGTGGTCCATGTCACCGTAGCGCGCGGCCACGATGTCCCAGAACAGCGTGACCTCGTTGCTCAGCTTCTGATTCGGACTGAATTCGCCGTCGGTCGTACTGCCCCACGGAATGTCCCGGTGGCGGTGATAGTCGATGATCGCGTATGCGCCGCCGTCCTTACACGCCTGGACGGCCGCGTCGAGGTGATTGTCCATGTACGACTTGAGTTGACTCTCGTCGAACGCCGGCGGTTTCGGGCCAGATCCAGGCGTATGCTCGCCGATATCGACCGGCTGGACCGGCAGGCGAACGGCGTCCGCATACCACCCTCGATCAACGTCGGTTACCATGTCGATCGCCTGTGCGGCGGTCTTGCCGCGCGCGGGCGCAGTCACGTCGACCCGTTTCGGATCGGCGATGTTGACACCCTGGAGTTCGATCTCCTCGCCGCCGGCCGTGAGTTTGTTCCCGTCGCGTTCGATCTGTGGCAACCCGTCCGCTGCGGCCGCCGTGCCGACAAGACCCGTCCCGGCAACCATCGCCCCCGCCGCCCCCGTCGCCCGGAGGAACGTGCGGCGGCGAACGCCGCTGGCCGTCGCATCCGTCCTCGAGTCGTCCTGACGTTGTGGAGCCATCGTTTCAATAACTTCCCTGACGAAACATAAATGGTGCAGATATCGTCGTGGGCGTCCGTCCCACGGTGTGGTGATCGCGAGTGGCGCGGGCCCCATCGGGCGTCCGGAGAGAAACGCCTTTGTCCGCCTGGCCCGGCGAGTCGGTGTGTCCGAGCAGGCCGAATCCGGGACCCCCGTCGCGGCGGTCCTGCCCGAGTTCGCCGACGCCTTTCCGTTCGAGCGATTCAACGAGATGCAATCCGCGGCGCTCCCCGCGGTGCTCGAAACGGACGAGAACCTCGTCCTCGCGGCCCCGACCGCCAGCGGGAAGACCGCCATCGCCGAGGCCGCCATCGCGAAAACGCTCCAGGCCGGCGGGACGGCGTGCTTTCTCGCGCCGATGCGGGCGCTAACCAACGAGAAAGAACGCGAGTGGGCGCGTTTCGAGGAGTTGGGCTACACGGTCGAGGTCGTCACCGGCGAGCGTGACCTCGATCCCGCACGCGCACGGCGGGCGGACGTGCTCGTGATGACGCCCGAGAAGGCCGACTCGGCGACGCGCAAACACGACAGTCGGCGCTACGATTTCGTCAAAAGCGTCGATACGGTCGTCATCGACGAGGTGCACCTGCTGGATTCCGACCGGCGGGGAAGCGTCCTCGAAGTCACGATCGCCCGCTTTCGGCGACTCTGCAATCCGCGCATCGTCGCGCTGTCGGCGACGATGCAAAACGTCGGCGAGGTCGCCGACTGGCTGGACGCTCCCGAGGCGGCCACCTTCGCATTCGACGATTCATACCGACCAGTCCCGCTGGAGGCGAGCGTCGAGACCTACACCCACGGCGACAACGCCTTCGCCGACAAGTACCGCCGTCTCTATCGCGCGCTCGACCTGGTCGAACCCCACCTGCGCGAGGACGGACAGGCGCTGGTGTTCGTCGCCTCCCGACAGGACACCGTCCGGGCCGCCGAGAAGACCCGCGACGAACTCGCCGAGCGTGACGTGCCCGTCGGGGCACGGGGCGATTACGACTTCCACACCGATGCCGAGCAGTTGAGCGACGAGACGCTCCGCCAGTCCGTGCTCGACGGCGTCGGCTTCCACCACGCCGGCCTCGCGACCGAGGACAAAAACCGCGTCGAGGCGTGGTTTCGCGAGGGTCGACTCGACGTGCTCTTCTCGACCTCGACGCTCGCGTGGGGCGTGAACCTGCCCGCGCGGTGTGTCGTCATTCGCGATACCAAACTCCACGACCCACTCGAAGGCGAGGTCGAGATGAGCCCCCTCGACGTGCTCCAGATGCTCGGACGGGCCGGCCGGCCGGAGTACGACGACGTTGGCCACGCCTGGGTGGTGTGCGATCGATCGGACGCGCCGCGATATCGCCGCCTGCTGGCAGAGGGGCGGCCGATCGAATCGCGCCTGGCCGACGACCTCGAAACCCACCTCAACGCCGAAATCGCGCTCGGAACGATCACGTCGATCACCGAGGCGATGGAGTGGATCGGATCGACGTTTTTCGCCGTTCGAGCGAGCGAGGATCGCGCAGAGCGGACGGCGATCGTCGAAGCCATCGACGCGCTCGTCGAGAGTGGCTTCGTCGAGCGCGTCGACGGCCGCCTCGAACCGACGCCGCGCGGCCGCCTCACCTCCAAACTCTACCTTCGACTGCCGACCGCTCGACAGTTCGCCGACCTGGCCGACCGCGAGGCACTCGACGAGCGAAACCTCCTGCGAGCGATCGCGACCGCCGAGGAGTTCGACTCGGTGAGCGCGCGATCGGACGAGGCCGACGCGATCGATGCCGTCCTCGGTACAGGTGCGAACGCGGGCGAAGACCTCGCGGCCGGCGCACGGAAGGTGCTGGCGATCTGTGAGGCCAGTCTGTCGGGAACGCTCCCCGCGGCGCTCAAATCCGACGCGTGGGCGATCAAACAGAATGCGCTCCGACTGTGCAACGCACTCGCGGCCTTTCTCGATCGATTCGGATCGCCCGAGCGTGCCAATCGCGCCCGCCGACTGGAGGCGCGTCTCGACCACGGCGTCAGTGCGGACGCGGTCGGACTGACTGCCGTCGACGGGATCGGCGCCCAGCGAGCGCGGAAACTCGCTGCCTCGGGGATCGCCTCGCCCTGGGCGCTCCGCGAGGCCGCGATCGACGATCTCACCGCCGCAGGGCTCTCGGCGGGCGTCGCCGAACGCGTCGCCGAACAGGCCGATGACCTCCCCGCGATCGATATCGGATGGGGGACGCTCCCCGACCGGATCACGAGCGGCGAACGCAAGATCTGTGAACTGCCGATCGAGAATGCGGGCGGCGGCGCTCACGTCGGAATTTGCGTCACCGCGAACGATCGCGAGATGACGAGCGCTGAAACGTATCTCGGCATGACGACCGTCCCCGTCGCGGTATTCGGGGCCGATACCGAGGCGCTCGACATCGAAATTCGCGTCACATTCCCGCGCGAACCGCTGCCGACCGTTTGCGAGTCCCACACGGTGACGATCGAACGGTAAATCGACGGCGATCAGTCCGATCGCCCGTCCAGACGGTCGAGCAGGCGCTCCCGGAGCGTTGCGAGATCGACGACGACCTCGTCTGGGACCGACCGATCGATGCCGTCGTGGACGCCCGTATACCCGATCGTGTACGCACCCGCAGCAGTCGCCGCTCGCGCGCCGTTGGTCGAGTCCTCGACGGCGACGCAGTCGGCGGGCGACTCCCCGAGTGCGTCGATCGCCCGCTCGTAGACATCCGGTTCGGGTTTGCCCCGATCCACGTCGGCGGCGCTCGCGATCGCGTCGAACGCCTCCACGAGATCGAACGACTCCAGCACGAGATCGATCCAGTCGTGGGGTGAGGAAGTCACCAGTGCGACACCGGCCCCGCGGTCGTGAATCGCATCGACGAGTGCGGGAAACCCCTCCATCAGTCCGGCGTCACCGCCGTAAATCTCGCGACCGGCCGCCTCGAACAGGTCGGCACACCGCTCGCGACTCACCGCGGTCTCGTAGTTCGCGTCGAGGTAGTCGTAGATCTCCCGATAGTACATCCCGGTGATCTCCTCGGGATCGACACCCTCGCCAGGTACCACCGCGGGGAGGATGGTCTCGCGTTTGTGGCGTTGCCATTCGGCTTCCGAATCGACCACCACGCCGTCCATATCGAACAGAATCGCGGCCATGATGGGGCTATCGCGAGCGCACGGAAAGCACTCTCGGCTGGTCTCGACTGCTGGATCGGCTGGTC
>JBDGTN010000143.1:0-1628 GCA_042216835.1 Halococcoides sp. | reverse complement strand
CGACTGCTGGATCGGCTGGTCCCGACCGACGACAACGAGCGGACCGCGATAGGAGCGCCCAAAAATGACCCGGATTTTTTACGCTCCGTTCCTGATTGTTCGTATGAACGTCAAACGCGTCCTCCGGGATGGATTTCTCACGGGACTCGTCCTGATCGCGCCGCTGGCGGTCACGCTTGCCGTCCTGAGCTTTCTGTATGGATGGCTCACCGGGTTTCTCGCCTCGATGCTTTCGATCGTGGGCATTCGATCGACGCCAGTGATCGAGGTGCTCGCACTCCTCGCGGTCGGCATGGTGGTTATGGTGTTGGGCATCGTCGTCCGCCAGGGCGCCGTCGGGATGTACCTGATCTCGGGGTTCGACCGCGTGATGGAGGCCATCCCGGTTGTGCAGGCGATCTATACCAGCGCACGCCAGGCCTCGAACGCACTCATCGGCCACGAACACCAGTTCGAGCGCGTCGCACTCGTCGAGTGGCCCCGCGAGGGCGTCCGCACCATCGGGTTCGTCACCGACGACACGCCCGAGGACCTCGCGGTCGAACTCGACAGCGACGAACACCACTACAACGTGTTCGTCCCGATGAGTCCGAACCCGATGGGTGGATTTCTCGCGATCGTGCCCGCCTCACGGGTGACGATGACCGACCTCAGCGTCCGGCGGGGCCTCCAGATGGTGATCACGACGGGGATGAGCAGTGAAAACGAACTCTCGATCGACGACCTCCGGACGATTTGAAATCGATCGACGGCCCCCGAGAGGTGACGACTCTCGACCAACCCGGAAGGTAACGACTCTCACGGTCCGGAGGAGGTCGGCCGGTTGACGCCGCTCCGGCCAGCGGTAGACCTAAATCGGCACCGATCGAGCACCCGGCATGAGCTGGTACGCCATCGATCGGGTCGAGGACGCGATCGATCTCACGCGCGATCGACTCTGGCCAGTCGAACCCCGAGTCTGGCTGCGATTCGCGTTGCTCATGTTCTTCGTCGGCGGGGGCGGCGGACTGTCCATTCCCCCCGTTGGCCAGTCGTTTTCTGGCGGCGACGCCGGTGGATCGGGCGAGTGGCTGGCCGGGATCGAGTCGATCCCGGGGTGGGTCGTTCTGGCGGTGATCGGCCTCGTGATCGTCGGCATCGCACTCGCCATCGCGTTCGCGGTGATCGGGGCGCTGATGGAGTTCGTCTTCGTCGATAGCCTGCGATCGGAAACGATCGAGATTCGGGATTCGGCCCGCAGATTCGTCCGCGAGGGGCTGCACCTCTTTGGTTTTCGACTCGGCCTCGGTCTGATCGTGGTCGCCATCGTCGCCCTCCCGATCGTACTCATCGGAGCGCTCATCTATCTCGGCGTTCCGGGCATGGCCGTCCTGTTACTCCTGATCTTCGGTCTGCTCACACCGATCGCGATCGGTCTCTTTGCCGTCCTCGGGGCGATCGGCGGCATCACCACCCATTTCGTCGTCCCGATCATGATGCTCGACGACTGCGGCGTGATCGCCGCCTGGAAGCGACTCTGGGGCCCGCTGAAAGCCGAGTGGAAACAGCTCGCCGTCTTCCTCCTCGTCATGGTCGTCCTCAACACCGCCGTCAGCCTCGTCGGCGGGATGGCAGGACTCCTCGCCGGA
>JBDGTN010000024.1:0-7472 GCA_042216835.1 Halococcoides sp. | reverse complement strand
CAGTCGACACGCTGGCCAGTTGCTCCGAGAGCCAGTCGACACGCTGGCCAGTTGCCCCATCCTGACCACAATCGGTTTGGAGCTACGCCACCTCGCCCCGGTATGACCGATCGGACGGCGGCGATCACGCGCGAAACGGCCGAAACCGCGATCGAGGCGACGATCGATCTCGACGGATCGGGCGAGGCGACCGTCGAGACCGGCATCGAATTCCTCGATCACATGCTCGAATCGCTGGCGACCCACGCCCTACTGGATCTGACGGTCCGTGCCGATGGCGACCTCGACGTGGACGCTCACCACACCGTCGAGGACGTGGCGATCGTGCTGGGCGAGGCGATCGAGGAGGCGCTGGGCGAGAAACGCGCCATCGAGCGGTTCGCCGACCGTCGCGTCCCACTGGACGAGGCCGTCGCGACGGTCGTCCTGGACATCTCGGGGCGGCCCTACTTCGCGTTCGAGGGGTCGTTCTCTGGATCGACCGTCGGAGGGTTCGACAGCCAGTTGATCGCGCACTTCTGTCGATCGCTGGCGACCAACGCGGGGCTGACCCTTCAGGTCGACATCGAGGGGGCGAACGCCCACCACGAGGCCGAGGCGATCTTCAAGGCGCTCGCGCGCGCCCTCGACGACGCCACCCGGATCGACGATCGACGCTCGGGGGTCGTCTCGACGAAAGGCGATCTGTGACCCGCTACGGGCACTCGAGCAGGGCCGGCAGGTCGTCGACGTGGTCGAGAACGGCGTCCGCACCGGCCGCTTCGAATTTCTCGCGGCCCGATGCCCCGGTGAGTCCGCCGGTCAGTACGCCGACGGCCCGGTAGGTACGGTCGTCCGCGCGGTCGGCTGCCCGGGTGGTACGGATGTCGTCGAGGGTGTCACCCGCGAACGCGACCGATTCGACGCTGGCGGTCTCGGCGATCGCGATCAGTGCGTCGGGATCGGGCTTGCCCGCCCAGTCGTCCATCGTGTACACCCGATTTTCGGGCAGGTCCAGTCCGACGCGATCGAGGGCGATCGCGGCTTCGGCGGCGGGCCGCCCGGTGACGACGCCGACGACGAAGCGCCCGGTCAGTGCGTCGACCGTCGCGGGGTCGATCAGGCGCGGTTCGTCCTCGATGAACCCGCCCGATCGGTCGAGATCCGGCTCACGCCCCTCGATCTCGCGGTAGCGGTCCGGGCCGAGATACAACTGCTGGAAGACGGCCCGCAGTCGGTCGGGGTCCCACGCGTCGAGGACGCTCTCGGCCGCGTCACACTCCCGGCGCAGCACGCCCTCGACGCTCTCGATCCCGCCGCCCGCCGCGGCGACCCGATCGACGAACGCGTCGGGGTCGAGCGCGAGGCCGGCCTGCCGGGCCCGGACGAACAGGGCGAGGCCGTCGGTGACGAGCCAGTCGTTGTTGAACCCGCCTGCATCTTTGAGCCCCTGAATGAGACGCTCGGGGGGCGACTCGCCGAGGACGGTCTCGATAGTCTCGACGATCGCTCGCCGGTACGAGTCCTCGACATCGATCAGCACGCCGTCGATGTCCAGGACGACGGCTTCGGTCTCCATGAGCGCGCTCGGCACCCAACGATCAAACCGCTTGCGTCCTGGGTGGAAGCCACCACCACGCCACTCCGAGTGCGAGCGGCGCGACGAGCACCGCTCCGATCAATGGGACCTGACCCGCCGCGTACGGGATCGGCGGGTGATTGCCCAGCAGGTAGTCGAACCCGAGTGACACTCCCATGAATACCGTGGCCGTCGCGAGCGCGAGGCGATCGGTCGACCCGACGTGGGCGAGCAATGCGGCCTCGACGACGAAGCCGAGGTGGGTGACGATCAAAAAGAGGCCCGCAGTGGGCTCGTAGGTCGGAAATCCCCATCCGACGACGATCGCCGTCCAGATGCCGGTGTAGACGAGCGCGACGACGGCGTTCGTGTGCACCATCGCGGCGAGGCGTCCCATCTGCCGGTCGAGGCCGTCGCCCGCACGGTCGATCCGCGTCGCGAGCGCGACCGTCCCGACGGCGAGTGCGGCCGGCGAGTCGGCGAACAGCCACCACGTCAGAAAGTGGTGGGCGTCGAAACTCGCGGCGTAGTACTGCAAGCCGACGAGAAAGGCGACCGCATTGGCCAGCAGCAATCCGGCGAGCGCGACCGGCTGATCGAGATATACTCGCGCCCACGAGGCGGGCAGCGGCCCGCCGCGGGCGTCGGCGATCGCCGACCGGACGCGCTCGCCAGCGGGCATGTCACTCCCGCCCCCAGTCGCGACGATCGGTCGGGCGGTCGCCGATGGGCTGGACGTTCAGCGGTTCGTCGGCCGACTCGATCGCTTCGAGCGCAGCCTCGGCACTCTCGCGCGTCGAGAAGTACGTAACCGACTCCTCGACACAGGCCTCCAGCAGGTCGCGGTTTCGCGAGAAGACGGCGTCGACATCGCCGTCCCGGATCGCCGCGACGGCCGCGTCGTCCTCGAAGTCGTCGACGGCGAGCGTGTCATAGTAATCTTCGAATCCGATGACCGGCAGGTCGACGATCGCGGTCCCCGACAGCGGGATGGGCTTGTCGACGGCCATCTGGGCTTTCTGGTAGGCCTTGCCGAAACTCCCCGCGGTGCCCATGACCTCGCCGGTGGATTTCATCTCCGGGCCGAGGCGCGGATCGGACCCGGGTAACCGATCGAACGGGAGCACGACCTCCTTGATCGAGACCTGGTCGGGAATCCGCTCCTCGACATCGAGATCGTCGAGATCGGCGCCGGCCATCACCTGCGCAGCGAGTTTGGCGATCGGAACGCCCGTCGTCTTCGAGATGAAGGGGACCGTCCGCGAGGACCGCGGATTGGCCTCCAGGACGTACACGGTGCCGTCCCGCACCGCGAGTTGGACGTTGAGCAGGCCCTCGGCGTCGAGTTCGCGAGCGATCTCCTCGGCGACTTCGCGAATGCGCGGCATGACCTCGCGGATCTCCTGGCTGCGCGGCGGGATCATACACGCCGAGTCGCCCGAGTGGACGCCGGCGGTCTCGACGTGCTCCATCACGCCGCCGATCAGCACGTCGCCGCCCTCGCCAGCGGCGTCGGCGACGGCGTCCACGTCGAGTTCGACCGCGTCAGCGAGGAAGTCGTCGACGAGAATCGGCTTGTCGGGGCTGACCCGGACGGCCTCCTCGATGTAGGTCGTGAGGTCCTCGTCGTTGTAGACGACATCCATCGCGCGCCCGCCCAGAACGTAGGATGGCCGCACGAGCACGGGATAGCCGATCTCGCTGGCGAGTTCGAGCGCCTCCGATTCGCTGGTCGCCGTTCCGCCCTCGGCCTGGGCGATGCCCAACTCGTCCATCAGGCGGTTGAACCGGTCGCGGTCCTCCGCGAGGTCCATCGCGTCCGCGGAGGTGCCCAGAATTGCACAGTCCAGATCGCGGCGCTCGAGTTCGCGTTCGAGTGGCTTGCCGATGTCGACGGAGGTCTGCCCGCCGAACTGGACCATCACGCCGTCGGCTTCGGTCGCCTCGATCACGTCCGCGACCTCCTCGGCAGTGATCGGCTCGAAAAAGAGCCCATCGCTCGTGTCGTAGTCCGTCGAGACCGTCTCGGGGTTGTTGTTGACGACGTGGGCCTCGATGCCCATCTCCTCCAAGGCGCGGACGGCATGGACCGAACAGTAGTCGAACTCGACGCCCTGACCGATCCGGATCGGACCGCCGCCGACGACCACGACGCTCTCCAGATCGCGATCGACGACCAGTTCGTCCCGATCCAGGGGCGTGTAGGGATCGCGCGAGGAGTAGTAATACGGCGTCGTCGCCTCGAATTCGCCCGCACAGGTATCGACGAGCTTGAAGTCTCGCTCGATCGTCGCGTCGTCGACCGTGTCCAGGAACGATCCGTCGTCAGCGGGGGCCGCCCCGCCGCCGTCGACCGCCCCGCCGTCGGTCTCGACGGTTGCTTCGTCCGCCGGAGCGTCGTCGAACGCGGGCAGCCAGGAGGCGTGGGTATCGTGGAATTCGCCACCCGCGAGCGCGGCGATCTCCTGATCGGTGAATCCCCGCTCCGCAGCGGCCTGGAACTCGCCGGCCTGAGCCGCACGGGCGGCCTCGGCGATGCGCTGGAATCGTTCGAGATACCACTCGCGGATGTCGGTCAGCGCGTTGATCTCGTCGATCGAGAGGCCGCGATCGAACGCCTCGAAGATGGCGTAGGGCCGGTCGGGACTCGGCCGTTCGAGATACTGGCTGCGCAATGTCTCGTCGTCGACCGTCTCGAAGTCGACCGCCGGGTCGTACTCGCTGGATCGGAGCGCCTTCAGGAGTGACTCCTCGAAGGTGCGCCCGATCGCCATCGCCTCGCCGGTCGATTTCATCGCCGGGCCCAACTCGAAGTCGACATCGCGGAACTTGTCGATCGGCCACCGCGGGACCTTCGTGACCACGTAATCGATCGCGGGTTCGAAGGCGGCGGTCGTCTCGCCGGTGATCTCGTTGTCGATCTCGTGGAGGCGCTTGCCCATCGCAACCTTCGCGGTGACGCGAGCGATCGGATACCCGGTCGCCTTCGAGGCCAGTGCCGACGAGCGCGAGACCCGCGGGTTGACCTCGACGACGCGGTACTCGCCGCCGGGCGTGCCGTCGTCGCGCCACGCGAACTGGATGTTACAGCCACCCTGGATGCCGAGTTCGCGGATGACTTCGAGCGCGGCGTCGCGCATCTCCTGGTGGCCCTCGTCGGGGATGACCTGCGAGGGCGTGACGACGATGGACTCGCCGGTGTGGATGCCCATCGGGTCGATGTTCTCCATGTTGCAGATGATGATACACGAGTCGTCGGCGTCGCGCATCACCTCGTATTCGAGTTCGACCCACCCGTCGATCGACTCGGTGATCATCACGCGATCGTCCCGCGAGAGGCGCAGGCCCTTCCGGGTGGCCTCCCGCAGTTCGTCCATATCCGCGATGACGCCCGAGCCCTGGCCGCCGAGGGTGTAGGTCGTCCGCATGATGACCGGCAGGCCGCCGACCGACTCGACGGCGTCCTCGACGGCATCGACCGAATCGATGGTCTCCGACCGGGGGATCGGCTGATCGAGTTCGCGCATGCGCTGGCGGAACTCGTCACGATCCTCGGTCGCGTAGATGGTCTCCAGGGGCGTGCCCATCACCTCGACATCGTGTTCCTCGAGGACGCCCTGTTCGGCCAATTCGGCGGTGACGTTCAACCCCGTCTGGCCGCCCAGGCCCGCGATCACGCCGTCGGGCTCCTCGTTGCGGATGATCTCGGCGATCGCCTCGGGCGTGATCGGCTCGAGATAGACCGCGTCCGCCATCTCGGGGTCGGTCATGATCGTCGCGGGGTTCGAGTTGACGAGGACGACGCGCGCGCCCTCTTCCTGGAGCGCCCGGCAGGCCTGGGCGCCCGAATAGTCGAACTCCGCTGCCTGTCCGATCTTGATCGGTCCGCTCCCGATCAGGAGTATCGTGGGCCGACTGTCGGCTGTCATTGTCCGCTCTCTACCCGTTCATCGTAATAAACCCGGCGAAAGGTTACGATCCTCGCAAGCGAGCTTCGAAAATCGAATGTGAGTCCCTCCCGCGATCGAGGGTTCGGGTCGATCAGTGGTCGCGTGTCGGACCGGTTCGGGCGCGATCGAGCGCGTCCCGGTCGATCCAGACGACCGTCGAACGACCCTCGACACGTTTCGACCACGGGCCGATCCGGTAGGTCGTATTCTCGCCGTGGCGAAAGCGGGCGAATTCGGTCGCGTCGTAGCCGGGAAGGTGCGGGCCGAACCGCGCGCGATCGCTCGCGGGGGCGATCACGACCGGTGGCGGGTCGTCGAGCGCGGCGGGATCGGCGACGCTGACCTGGGTGGCGTCGGCGCGCTCGACGTACCAGGGCAGCGGGAGGCGATCGAGCCACCCCCCCGGCGGTGGCGGCGATCGCGTGGCCGTTTCGTTCGCGACGGCGTAGCCGCCGGCCCAGGCGATATCCGGGCCGTTGGTGACGGCCGCGATGGCGGCGACGCGATCCATCGTCGGTCGGAAATTGTCACCCGGTTGGGCGCCCTGGGCGAGAAAGTTCACCCGGGGTTCGGGATGATGGTAGGCCAGGACGCCCCCGACGACCGCGGTGTGGACGGCGACGACCGCGAGCAGGGCGATCGCACCACTCCGGCGATAGTCGAGACCGACGCCGGGCGTCGAGTGGCGGGCGCGATCGGCGAGCGCGACCAGTCCGACCGCCGCCGGGATCGCGAGTGCGACGATCGCGTGGACTGCCAGCCAGGGTGCACGGACATCGGCGACGTAGGCGTAGCCGACGATACTCGTCAGGCCCCATACCGTTCCGAAGACGACGATCGGCCGGCGGTCGCGTGCGACGCCGACGGCCGCCGCGGCGATCGTGCCGAGCGATCCGGCGATCAGGACGACGATATCATAGCCCAGATACAGCGGATAGCTGTGGTCGCGCATGCCGCCCGCGATCCAGAGATCGATCAGGTCGCCGGCCGCACCGACCGTCGCCGCCTCGATCACGGGGCCGAGCGAGGCCGGATCGGTGGCGAGGTCGTTGAGGCCGCCGGTCGGACCGGCAGTCCGGGGCGCGTACGCAAAGATGACGACCGCGAACGCGATAGCGCCCGCCCCGGCGATCCAGGGCCACGCGCCACGCCAGTACTCCCGCACGACCGTAGCGTCGGGCCACGTCGGGCGGCGGCCGCCGACGCGTGCGAGCGCGAGCGTCAGGACCCCCGCGCCCGCCCACGCGAGTGGGTACAACAGGGCGTTCTCCTTGGTCGCCAGCGCGAGGCCCGCTGCGAGGCCTGCGATCGACCACCAGCGCGGATCGTCGGCATCGATCGCTCGAACCCCTGCGCCGAGTGCGAGCAGGGCAAAGGCCGCGACGGGCACGTCGTTCCGGAAGAATCGGCCGTAGTACAGCACGAGCGGGTCGGCCGCGAGGACGACGGCGAGCGCGACGACCTCGCGACGCCGGAGCCTCGATCGAAAGCAGAGTGCGACCGCCGGGAGCAGGCCGCCGACGACCGCAACCGGGAGGCGCATGACGAAATCGCTCGTGCCGACGGTCGAAAACAGCCACCGTGCGACGTGCTGGAGGAGTGGTCCGTGAATGATCGGGCGATAGGTCCACGCGCCGGTGTCGACCGCCCGGACCGTCCAGTACGCGACGCGGGCCTCATCCCAGTGGGCGATTCGCGTCCCCAGATCGATCAGGCGGGCCGCGAGCGCGACGGCGACGATGGCCGCGACGAGCACGCGGAGGTCCCCGCGGTCGAACCACCGCTGGGTCGAGGATCGGTCGCGCTGTGACACCATCGGAGTGGTGGCCGGTGGCTCCAAATCCGTTGCGATCGATTCCACCCACTCCGAAAGCGGCCCACGGTCAGGTGTCGTCGTCCGGTCCGATGCTGTCGGCGCTCAGACCATCTGGAACAGCGCCATCACGTCTTGGAGGTTTAGCTGA
>JBDGTN010000153.1:0-7583 GCA_042216835.1 Halococcoides sp. | reverse complement strand
CCGACCGGCCGGGCCGATCCCAGCGTCCGACCGGCCGGGCCGATCCCAACGTCCAAACCACGCGCGCCCAACAGTCCGGCCGTGTATCGCGCCAGCGACCAGCGCGCCGAGGCCGACGCGCTCGACGATCTCGAACGCGCGGCCGATCGACTCGCGTTCGACGAGCGAACGACGAGTCGAGCGCGCGACCTCTATCTCTCGCATCGACCCGAGGCCGAGCGCTCCAAACCCGCCGTGATCGCCACCAGTCTCTACGTTGCCGGCCGGACCACTGGCGAGACTCGCTCACAGATGCGCGTCGCAGACGCCTGTGACGTGTCGCGCTTTACGATTCAGCGGCGCTGGCGCGACATGCTCGAATCGGCGGGCTTCGAGACGCCAGACTGGTGATCACCGGCCGTCGCGGTCGGGGGTCAGTTGCCCTCGTTCGTCGATCTCGCCGCGGACGATCCGCGTACTCGAAATCGGGTCGCCGTCCTCGGCGGTGACGAAATCGACGACTTCGATCTCCATCGGATCGTGGCCGCGGTCCTCCCGGAGTTCGTTGATCCGCCGGCCGCCGGCCTCGGTGTCGGGTGAGACGACCAGTGCGTCGAACTCCGGGTCGGTCGCGACGCCGGTCGGATCGTCGAGTTCGACGATCTCGTAGCTACGGTCGTACTGCTCGGCGAACACGTCGAGTTCCGCCCGGAGGTCCCGCTCGCGGTCGGCGTACGATCGCACGGGCCGATCCTCGTCGCGCGTTTCGGGAGCGAGCGTATCGCTGGTCAGTCCGACCGTCACGTCGCCGATCTCGAAGGCTCGTTCGAACAGTGCCCGATGGCCGTCGTGGATCGGGTCGAAGGTTCCGCCGAGCGCGACCTGCATATCGGATCATCCGGGACCCCCGGATTAGGGACTTGTGGGTCGGTCCGAATCGTCGCTCGTCGTCGACCGGGTCGTCTCTCGACCGATCAGGCCTCGTTGGGCCCCTCGACGGTGATGGTCACACCCTCGTCGTCGCTGGACTCTTCGAGGCCGAGTTCCGCATCGAGATCACAGAGCGCGTTCAGTTGTTTTTGAATGTCACCGACGAACGACCCGACGAGTTCCGACGGCGGGATGGCGTCGTACTCGTAGGGGTTGTTGCCCGCGCCATCGGATTCGCGTTTCTGCCGTGTGAGTACGTCCTCGCTGGTGAGTTCCGCGGCGGCCTCCCGGACCGTACTCGGGTACAGGCCCGTCCCGTCGGCGATCTCCTGACTGGTCGCGGCCTGGTGCTGGCGGAGATAGATGTAAATGCGCGCCCGCGTTTCCGTTTCGAGAATCCACGAGAGCAGGTCGACGACGCGCTGATCGAACTCCTCGATCGCCCGGTCGGCACTCGATTCGAGACTGCAGCCATTCGACTCCTCCCCGGCCGATTCGTCTGGCGTGTCCCCGGACATGTGTCCTCGTGATCCGAACACAAGTTCGGCGCGAACAAGAGGGTTTGGGTGACTGTCTCGGGCAAACCACTGGACCGGCATCGGCCAAACCACTGGACCGGCATCGGCCAAACCACTGGCTCCCGAACGCCCTCGATTGCGGGCGGGTCTGGAGTCGATCCGTTCGCGGTTCGGCCTCGCGAGTGATCTAGCGAGGATCGTCGACGATCGTGTGCTGGGTCCGATACCCCGCAGGAATCGATTCGACCGTTTCGACGGCCCGGAGTGCGATCCGGCGCGTCTGTTTCGATCGGACCGACAGGTCATACTGTTCGGCCTGGTAGTTCCCGTCTCCTTCGTCGAGGCTGTCGCGGTGGTCTGCCAGGCGACGCCTGGCGATCTGCCTGGAACGCTCCGGTATCGCTGTGAGGCGGTCGTCGAGCGTTTCGAGGAGGTCGATCCGCCGATCGACACCGATCGAATCGCGCGCCCCGGCCATCGCCGCGAGCGTCGTCGTGCCCGTACCGAGGAAGGGGTCGAGGACGGTATCGCCGTACACGCTGAACATCGCGATCAGGCGATAGGGGATCGCGAGGGGAAACGCCGCCGAGCGCTCGCGGGACTTCCGGTCGTCGAGGGTCTGATCGACGCCGCGAACGTCGGTCCAGAGATCCGAAAACCAGCGGTTGCGTTCCTCCCAGAAGTACGCTGCCTCGTACCGCCGGTCCGCGTCGGCCTCGATCGACCGGGGTCGGTCGCCGTTGCGGAAGACGAGCACGTGTTCGTGCTCCAGCGTGACGTAGGCGTTCGGTGGAACCATGCCAGAGCCCATGAATTTCGCGGCCGAGTTGGTCGGCTTTCGCCAGAGAATCTCTGGGAGGGGTGTGAAGCCACGATCGGCCATCGCCGTGGTGATGCGTGCGTGATTGTGATACTGGCGAAAATCGCCATCGACCGATCGCGTCGCGTCGCCGACGACGATACAGACGATGCCCCCCTCGGCGACGACGCGCGCGAGTTCGTCCCAGGCCCGATCCAGCTGGGTGTGCATGGCCTCGAACGCTCGATCGCCATCACCAGCGGCGAGCGCGTCTGCGACGGTCGCGTCCATCGCGGCGAAGGCATCGTCCCACAGTTCGATCATCGGATACGGCGGAGAGGTCACGACCAGATCGACCGTCTCATCGGTGACAGACAGCGATCGCGCGTCGCCAGCGAGGACCCGGTGTGTGGTCTCCATCCGCCCACATCCCGGGGGGCGTCGGTCAAATCGGTGACGATCCGGGAGCCGGGAGCGCACACCGGCCGCCCGGTCGACTCGTCGGTGGTGACGCCCGATCGACCCGCTCGGTCGGCATCACGATCCATCCGCTCGGTCGACATCACGATCCATCCGCTCGGTCGGCATCACGATCCATCCGCTCGGTCGACCCCGGACAGTCGGTCAGGACAGCGGCGGGCCAGTCGTCGTGAACGACGCGCCGGGGCGGTGGATCGAGCCGTTCGATACCTGCGACGGCGGCCGCCAGCGCCGCTCGATCGCGTCTGGACGGCAGTTCGGCGGTCAGCGGGTAGCTATCGGCGAGGTGGGGCGGGACCGGACCGAACGGCGGTCGGATCGTCCATCGCGTCGCATCGGGGGCGGTCGCGACGTTCGAGAGGGCCTCGTCGACGAGAACGAGGTCGGCCGGCGGATCGAGTCGCTCGAGTCGGCGATGATGCCGGGTGACCTCCGGGCGGCGGGCGCTCTCGGCCGAGCAATAGAAGAACGTATCCTTCGAGACGGGATCGTGGGCCTCCAGGGTGTCGGTGGCTTCGAGCAGGCGGCGATAACCGTCGAGCACGGCGGGATGCCCACGCGCCCGTGTTTCCACGAGCTCGAGCAATCGACCGCGACCGATCGCCTGCCGGACCCGCCGCATCTCTTCGAGGCTCACCGAGAGATTGTGCCGGGCGAGGCGGCGCTCGCGGTCGGATTTGTCGGCCGCTTGGAGTGACTCAGCGTCGGTTCTCGAACAGACCGGACACGAACAGGGCAACTCGGTGAGTGCGTCGATATCGGTCGTGCCCCGAACCGTCAGATATCGATCGTCGCGGGCGTACCGGGCATAGGCTGCCGAATCGAACAGATCACACCCGACGGCCGCTGCGAGTGCGAACATCATCGGATGGCCGGCGCCGAACAGGTGGACCGGCAGTGCGGGACCGAGTCCCCGTTTCGCGGCGAGGACGTTCTCGACGATGGTCCCAAATTCGTAGTCCCGGAGGAGGGGAACGACCGCGCCGACCGGAGCGATATCCAGGCCGCTCTCGGCGGCGATCGACCCGGATCGCTCGCGGAGGTCCGGGTACGTGCTCCCCTGGACCGGCGCGTTGACCAGCGCATCGCCCAGATTCAACTCGGCGGCCCGTCCGATCCGCTCGGTGGTCACCCGGAGGTCGGACTCGGCGCGCTCGCGGTCGGCATCGGGTGGGGTCGGTACGTCCAGTGGCGTCACCACGTCCGCGTCGATATCGGCCTGAAACTGGAGAATCTCCTCGTTCGTCACATCGACCGACCCGTATTCGGACAGCTGAAACGATCCCGAGTCGGTCACGATCGGGCCGTCGAAGCCCACTATCTCGTGGATGCCGTTTGACAGCGCCACGTCGCGATATTCGTCGCTCGAATAGACGATGTAACCGTTGGTGATCAGCAGTTGCGCGCCGAACTCCGCGAAGTCGCCCCCGGGGATCGAATCGAGATGTGGGTTCACCACTGGCATCAGCGCCGGGGTCCGGATCGTCGTCTCCGCCGACGGGATCGACAGGTCACCGAGACGACCTGCCGCGTCGTGGCGGCGGATCTCGAAGCCCTCAGTCATGCGCGATCGAGGTCGTCTGAGCCGGTAAACGTTCCGTCATGTGGCATCGAACACCTCGGGCCGATAGGTCGCGACATAGAGCAGTCCGAGTGCGGATCGTCCGTCGCGCAACTCGCCGGCCGCTATCGCCTCCCGGAGCGACTCGGGCGGAGTCGTGTCGACGGTGATCGACTCGTCGCTGTCGCGTTCTGGCTCGGCGGTTGGCTCACAGCCCTCCGCGAGGACGTAGACGTGGGTGGCATCGGTGAAGCCGTTCGCGGCCTCGAACGCGCCGAGCGGATCGATCGTGTCGGCCTCGTACCCGGTCTCCTCGACGAGTTCTCGACGGGCCGCTGCCGCGATCGAGTCGTCGTCCGGTTCGACTCCACCCGCGGGGATGCCCCACGACACTCGGTCGACGGCCTCGCGATACTCCTCGATCGTGACGACCTCGCCGGACGGCGTCACCGGCACGATGACGACGCTTTTGCCCTCGCGAACGTAATCGAACGCCGTCGTCGGACCGCCAGGGATCGAGACGGTTTCGGAGATCACCTCGAACCCCGCACACTCGTAGACGACCTCCGCGGAGAGCGTCGTCCACGGCTCGGGTCGGACCATATGAGCGCTCGCGGGCGGCCCGATTTGAGACTGTCGGAGTGTGACCTGCCACGTCGAGCGGGAGGGGTGGAGATCTGGAAATGATATCGAGAGCAGCCGTTTGCCCGCATGGAGTCGAATTCGGTGGGTTTCGGTAGTTTGAAGTCTCCGAGCGGATCACTTTCACACGAGGTCTCATTCATGACCATCACGTCACTCGAAGCGGTGGGCGGAACGGTTTTGCAAATGCCGACTGCCGAGTCCCTGATCAATGGGATCGGCGGGTACATCCAGTCGGTGATGGGGTACGTTCCGAATCTCGGATACGCCGTCCTCGTCGGAATCATCGGTCTCATCGTCGGCCACCTCGTGAAGAGTCACGTCGACGACTGGCTCGTCGAACTGGGCGTTCAGGACGCACTCGAGAAATCGCCGATCGGTGGGCTGTTCAGCGGCGACCGAACGAGCGTCGGCGTCGGCACAACGGTCGCCGCGTGGTTCGTCTATCTCGTCACGCTATACCTGATCGCCGGGCTCCTTCACATCGAGGAAGTCCAGAACGTCCTCGGCGGGTTCGTGTACTTCCTGCCGGAACTGCTGGCCGGGGCTGGCGTTGCGATCGTCGGCCTCGTCGTCTCGGGTCACATCGGGTCGGTCGTCGCCAGTTCAGAGACCGCCGAACAGCTCGGACTACCGGATGTCCTCGGTGAATTGGCGTCGGCCGTCGTCGCCGTGTTCGGAATCGTGATCGGCCTCCAGATTCTCGGCGTCAATTCTCTGTTGCTCGCCGTCGCACTCCTGCTGGTCGGTCTTCCGGTCGTGCTAGCGGCCGGACTGGGCGGGAAATCCTACGTCG
The DNA here is from genome assembly GCA_042216835.1 of Halococcoides sp. GTDB lineage: Archaea > Halobacteriota > Halobacteria > Halobacteriales > Haloarculaceae > Halococcoides. The sequence continues at coordinate 1,878 of JBDGTN010000153.1, read as the reverse complement.
CCGAGCAACTCGACGGTCTCGAGAACTGACGAGTCGCGCGCGGGTCCGGCACTCGGCCGGGTCGATCGTATTCTCCGTTTCCACGGTGGTTCAGTCGGTAGCCCTGGCTGAGCGACCGGTCCGGGGGTCTTGAGCGGTCGGCGCCGAACTCCGCTGCTCGCTCATCGTTTTCTCATATCGCGTTTTCGTCTGGCCTTGTGGGCCCGCTCTGCTCGGGGCTGGCCCACCTCGCTATCGAAACATTCGGTGTGTCAACGGATCGTTTCGCTAGAATTTTGGTATCGCTCGCCCTCTCTTGGTTCTCTTCTCACCACCGATCGAGTGGGCCAATTTGTGTATTCGGAGGCGACTCGCGTGGACCGGGTCGTCGCCTGAGCAGCGTCTGGGATCGATGGGGTCGACCAACAGCACGACACACCAGCCATCAGGATGGACTCCGGTATCGAAGAGATATAGTCTTCAAAGGGTTCTAATGATTGCGTATAGGCAAAGTTTTTCCGTATAGAGAGAACAATAGGTGCGTGATGGCAGATATTGCACTACGGAAATCCTGGGATCGGACGGTCGCCGTGCTCGAAACGTGGACGACGTTCGAACAGATCTGGCTCGCCGTGTTTTCGGCGATCACCATCGCGCTCTATGTCGCCTGGGACGATTCGCTTCTCGGCCTGATCGCATCGCTCACGGGCATGATCACGGTCGTGCTCGTGGCGCGTGGCGTCATCTCGAATTACTACTTCGGGATCGTGAACGTCGTCGCGTACGGCTTCATCGCGTTCCAGAGCCAGTATTACGGCGAAGTCATGCTCAACTGGGGATTTTTTCTCCCCGCTCAGTTCGTCGGCCTGTATCTATGGAGCAAGAACATGGGTGCCGACGGCTTCGTCGAGACGAGCGGATTGCGGTGGGGTCAGCGTCTCCTCTGGGGACTCGGCTCCACGGCCGCTATCGGTGGGTATGGCCTGTTTCTCCAGTGGTTGCACGGCAACCTGCCGTTTTTTGATGCCACCTCGACGGTGCTCTCGGTGATCGCTCAGGTCCTCATGATCAAGCGGGCGCCCGAACAGTGGGCCGTCTGGATCGTGATCGACGTGGTGTCGATCTACATGTGGTCTTCCCGCGTGCTCACGACCGGGCAAGGGGCCACGATGGTCGTCATGTGGTCGGCTTACCTGGTCAACGCCTGCTATGGGTGGTACAACTGGCGGCGCATGGATGAGCCATGACGGTCGGCCTCACCCTGGGGAAATACGCCCCGTTGCACCGCGGTCACGAGTTCGTGTTCGAGACTGCGCTCGACGAGGTCGATCACCTCATCGTCCTCGTCTACGACTGCCCGTCGGTGACGAGTGTCCCGCTCTCGGTCCGGGCGGACTGGATTCGATCGGGGTATCCCACCGTCGAGGTCATCGAGGGGTGGGCGATGCCGACCGGCCGGGCCTACGGCGACCGCGACGACGAGCGGACCCACGAGCAGGCCATCGTGGATCGTCTCGACGGCCGTGACGTCGACGTGTTCTACTCCTCGGAGCCGTACGGGGGTCACGTCAGCGACGCGCTCGATGCCACCGATCGACGGGTCGATCCCGAGCGGGAGACCGTTCCGATATCGAGTACGACGATTCGCGAGGCCACGTTCGAACACCGCGCGTTCGTTCCGGACCGCGTATACCGCGATCTGATCACCAACGTCGCACTGCTGGGCGGGCCATCGACCGGAAAGACGACGCTGGCCCGTCACCTCGCCGAGACGTTCGACACCGAGTGGATGCCCGAGTACGGTCGCGAATACTGGATGGACAACCAGGTCGATGGCATCCTGACCAGTGCGCAACTCGTCGACCTCGCGGAGGGCCACCTCGAACGGGAAGACGAGCA
>JBDGTN010000132.1:0-7608 GCA_042216835.1 Halococcoides sp. | reverse complement strand
ACGACGCTGGCGAGGTCGGTCGGGACGGGGAGGAGGCGGCTTCAGGCGGGACCGGCGGGGGCGGGAACGATCCGGACGGCGGAGAGGACGACAGCGACCCTGACGGCGGCGATGAAACACCTCCAGACCGGCAGTCGATCATCCGGGATCAGCGCGCCGAGATCGACCGTCTCCGCTCGGAGTTACGCGACCTCGAAGACCGGGTCGACCGGAAAGCCGTCGATCGCGAGGATCTGGAGGGGCGCCTCCGCCGATACGTTCGCTGGCGACAGCGCCGTGGATACGCCCGGAGCTGGGGGCCGTACATCGTCTTGCTCTACGGGGTCATCCTGACGCTGGCGGCCTTCTATACCTCGCATCTGTATGGAGGGTGGACGATCCTCGCGATGCTCGTCATCTGGCTGTCCACGCTCGGGCTGTACGCTCTCATGGTGATCGTCGGCATGACGCTGACGGGAACGTCGTGGCTCGGGCTGGCCAGAGACGCCCTCCAGCAGCGCCGATAGTGATCGAAACGCATTCCAGCGGGCTCACGTTTGTAACGACAATGACCGGCGACCGCACGCGCGTCGACATCCACGTCAAGGTGCTCGACGAGGGGGTCGTCTCCCGGGCGATCGACGCCGGACTCGACGTGCTGGTGTACGCACCACACTTCACCCACATCGAGACCGCGCGCGAACGGGCCAGGCGCTATTCGACCGAGGAGTTGCTGGTGGTGCCCGCACGGGAGTACTTCACGGGCCACTGGTCGAATCGCAAGCACGTCCTCGCGATCGATCCCGACGACCCGTTGCCCGACTTTCTCCCGCTGCACTCGACCATGACGGAGCTTCGCGACCGCGAGGAGACCGTGATCGCCCCGCATCCCGGATTCCTGACAGTCAGTCTCGACGGCGACGAAATCGAGGCCTACGCCGACGTGATCGACGCCGTCGAGGTGCGCAATCCAAAATTGCTCCCCTGGGACCGCAACCGGGCGGAGGTGATCGCCGCGGACCGCGATCTCCCAGCCCTGGCGAGTTCCTACGCGCACCTCCCCGGCACGGTCGGCGCGGCCTGGGTCGAGTTCGAGCGGTCGATCGATTCGGCCGCAGCGCTGTGCGCCGCCATCGAGGCGGGCGCGCCCGCCTCGATCGAGTACCGGACCGGCCCGCGGGCGTGGCTCCGTCGTCGCATGGAGTTCGCCCATCTCGGCTGGGAAAACACCGTGAAAAAGGCCGATCGCGTCCTCCTGCAGGATCGCGAAGCGACCCACCCACACGACGAGCGCTACGGCGAGCATTACTGGAAGCTCAGCGTGTATTGATCGCCTGAAAGTGGAAAGATCAGTCGTCCCCCCGGGGGGTGAACGCCGGAATCAGAACGTTTCGAGATACCGATCGAGTTCCCAGTCGGACACGTCGACGAGGTACTCTTTGTGTTCCTGGCGTTTCGCCTCGAGGAACTTCTCGCTGGTGTGCGGGCCCAGCGCGTCGAGAATGGCCGCGTCGTCTTCGAGGGCGTCGAGTGCCTGACCGAGGTTCTCCGGCAACGTGTCGATCCCGTACTCTTTGCGTTTCTGCTCGTCGAACTCGTAGATGTTCTCCCGGACGGGATCGGGACAGTCCAGCCCCGACTCGATGCCCTCCAACCCGGCGTGGATGAGCGCCGCAAAGCCCAGATACGGGTTACACGACGGATCGGGGAAGCGCGCCTCGATCCGGCTGGCGGCGGGCACGCGCGCGGCGGGCTTGCGGATCAGCGCCGAGCGGTTGCGATCGGACCAGGCGACATAGACCGGGGCCTCGTAGCCCGGGACCAGGCGCTTGTAACTGTTGACCGTCGGGTTCGTGACCGCCGTGATCGCGGGCGCATGCTCCAGAATGCCCGCGAGGAACTGTTTGGCCGTCTCCGAGAGATCGAACTCGTCGTCACCGTCGTGGAAGGCGTTCTCGCCATCCTCGGTGAACAGCGAGATGTGGGTGTGCATGCCCGACCCGTTGATCTTCGAGATCGGTTTCGGCATGAAGGTCGCGTGTAGATCGTGTTCGGCCGCGATCGCGCGCACGACCGACCGGAACGTCGCGACGTTGTCCGCCGTCGAGAGTGCGTCGTCGTAGGTGAAGTTGATCTCGTGTTGCCCGCGGGCGACCTCGTGGTGAGAGGCCTCGATCTCGAAGCCCATGTCTTCGAGGCCGAAGATGATATCCCGACGCACGTCGCTCGCGAGGTCCTTCGGCGCGAGATCGAAGTAGCCACCGTGGTCGGCGGTCTTCGTCGTGGCGTAGCCGTCCTCGTCTTCCTCGAACAGGAAGAACTCGGGTTCGGGCGCGACGTTCACCTCGTAGCCCATCTCGTTCGCACGGTCGATGGCGGTCTTGAGGATGCCCCGCGGATCGCCCTCGAACGGGTCGCCCGTCGAGGTGTTGATCACGTCACAGATCAGGCGCGCAGCGGCGCTGTCCTCGCTGGTCCGCCAGGGGAGTAGCGCGAACGTCGAGGGGTCCGGATCCAGACGCATGTCCGACTCCTGGATGCGGACGAACCCGTCGATCGAGGACCCGTCGAAGTAGATCCCCTCCGTGAAGGCCTTCTCGGCCTGGTCGGCGGTGATCGAGACGTTCTTGACCGTGCCGAGGATATCCGTGAACTGCAAGCGCAGGAAATCGACGTTTTTCTCCTCGATTTCGTCCAGGACGGTCTGTGCCTCGTCCGACAGTCCGCCGTCGGGAGCGTTTGGCTTTGTCATATTCTTCGACAGCCAAAGCGTGGAACTGGGGTACAAAAACCTTGCCGTTATACGCAATTGTACCGATCGAGCCCGGAATTGGATATTCGTAAAGCACTAAACCAGGCACGACGAACCGACCCGTAATGACGTACGAAAACCTCGACGAGAAACTGATCAACGCGCTGCTCGGCGACGGCCGGGCCTCGCTCCGCAGTCTCGCCGAAGACCTGGATGTCTCGGTCACGACCGTCTCGAACCACCTCTCGACGCTGGAAGACGAGGGCGTCCTCCGCCGGTACACCCCGAAGTTGAACTACGACGAACTGGGCTACGACGTGACCGCAATCCTGCAGTTGAAAGTCGAGGGCTCGGCACTCCCCGAAGTCACCGAGACGCTCTCCGATCGCGATCAGGTCATCAGCGTCTACGAGGTGACCGGCGACTACGACGTGATCGCGATCGGCAAGTTCGAGGACACCGACGACATGAACGACCAGATCAAGGGCCTGCTGACCGACCCGGACATCGTCGAATCCAACACCAGCGTCGTTCTCAACCCCGTCAAAGAACACGACCAGTTCGAACTCGACGTGGAGTGAACAAGCAGTATTCGAACGCTAGCCGACTTTCTTCCACTTTCGACCGCACTCCGGGCAGACCCGGACCGCACCGACTTCGTCGGGATCGTTCTCGGTCGCCAATTGCTCTTCACAGACCGTACAGGTCAGGCGTTCGTAGGTGTCTTTCTCGATTTCGCCAGCGCGCAAGCCCTTCCGGACGGATTTCATGCGTGTGCGTAGGGCCGGCACACTCAAAAAGCCACCCGCCGCGTCCGACGCCCGTCGGACGATCCGCCATGCGACACCGACGAGTGGGTGGGGATTCGAATCTCCCCGACCCCGAGGCCTGCCGAACGCTTTTGAGTCGGGCCAGCGAACGCCGCGTATGGCCGAGGAGGGCGTCGCCTACGAGCCACTCAGCGTCCGGGAGGCGCTCACTGAACTCAAGGACACGGCGGAGCTACTGATCGATCTCTCGTATTCGGCCGTCCTGCTGGATAGCGAGGCGATCGCCGAGGTCGTCCTCGACCTCGAAGACGAGGTGGATGTTCTCGGGATGCGCGCGCGGATGAGTCTCCTCGTTGCGGCCCGCAATCCCGAGGAAGCACGCCAGCTCGCCCCCGTTCTGGGCGTGGTCGGCGCGACCGAGATCATCGCCAACGCCGCCGGCGACATCGCGAGTGCCGTCTTCGAAGAGGTGGGGCTTCCGCCGGGGATGCGCGGAGCGCTCCCCGAAGCCGTCGAATCGATCGTTCGCGCGGAAATCGAAGCCGATGCCGATCTAGCGGGACAGACGCTCGGGGAGCGGAATCTCGAAACCGATTCGGGCGTGCGCGTGATCGCCCTCCAGCGCGAGGGATCGTGGCATCTCGATCCCGGCCCGGAGACGCGGCTCACCGGCGGTGACGCCGTATTACTCCGTGGCCCCGAAGACGGCCTTCGCGAGGTCTTTCCCGAGGCCACCGGCGAATCCTACCGCCCGCCGGACCCGATCGAGGGTTCGACCGAGGACCTCCAGCGCGCGATCGATACGCTCGTCCTGATGAAAAACGTCAGCGAACTCGCCGTCGATCTGGCCTACGGCGCGGTCCTGTTCGATGACGACGATATCGCCCACGAGGTGCTCGAACTCGAGGCCGAAGTCGATGCGCTGCAGTCCCGACTGGAGGCGTGGACGCTCCGGGCAGCGGCCCGCGTCGAGGAGCCAGTCGAACTTCGTGGGCTGGTCCAGATCGCGCATTCGAGCGAGGCGATCAGCGATGCCGCCCTCCAGATCAGCAAGGGCGTCCTCCGGGGGATCGATGCCCATCCCGTCGTCGCCGCGGCCGTCGAAGACTCCGACGAGATCATCGCCCGCGTCGTCGTCGAACGAGAAAGTGCCCTCGACGGAACGACGCTCGGCGACCGCGAGGTCAAAACCGAGACGGGGATGCGCGTGATCGCCGTTCGGACCGCCGGGGCGCGCGACGACGATCCCGGGTGGGTAGTGTCGCCTGACGCAGACACGCGCCTCGTCGCGAGCGACGTGCTCCTGGCGAAAGGCACACGCTCGGGGGCCGAGCGGCTTCGCGAATACGCCGGTCAGACCGGGTGAGCCTCGCCGACCCGTCCAGCGAGGCCGACGAGGAGAACGCCCACGGCGAGTGCGACCGTCCCGACCGCCAGGGCGACCGGGCCGACCGCCTCTCCGACGGCCGTCGCGAACGACCCCACCGACCCCATCGTGATGAGGACTGTCCCCACGAGGAGGTATCCCCACTCCATCGTACCGCGTATTGGTGATCCAGCGTTATTACTCGTTGGGTGGGCCACAACGAGTGTCGAGGGCGATCGGTCACGAAACCAGTCACAGCGTGCGACGGGATGGACCCGGCACGTCCGGTCGACGGGACGCCATCCGACGGCCTCGAGGCCCTCCGATTGAGGCTCCAATCGGCATTTGATCCACGACGAGCATCATGTGGTGGGACCGTCTACGTCGGGTATGGATCGACGGCTGACCATCGCGATCGCTGGCGTGGCCATCGTCGGGGCACTCGTCGCCGCAGCCGTGGCGGTGAGCGTCTCGCCGACGCCCGACAGCGATGATACCACACTCGACACGTTCGACAGCGCCGAACAGTTCCGATCGTATCTCGACGAGGGCGGCCGAGACGATCACCCGGTCGCCCGGACCGGCAACCTCCAGGTCGACACCGGCGGCCCCAGCGCCGTCCGGGAAATGGCACTCACAAAGTCCACGACTGGATCCAGGGAGACGCGACACTCCCGGACGAACGTCCAGCACCGGGGGATAGCCGAACCGGACATCCTCAAGACCACGAGTCGGAGGGCCTACATTTCGCCCGGACGCGCCGGGCCGTTCCGGGTGGTCCGCGATCGTACCGACACACAGAAGTACCAGCCACCGAATACGACAGTGCTGGACACCCGTTCCCCGCTCGCTCCCGAACGGATCGGATCGGTCAATACAACGGGCCGACTCCTCCTGGCGAACGAGACGCTCGTCGCGCTGGAGGGCGACCGTCTCGTCGCACACGACGTGAGTGACCCGGCAGCGGCCGAGCGCCGGTGGTCTCACGAACTCTCGGGCACGATCGACGCGGCCCGCCGGATCGACGACCGACTGCTCGTCGTCGTCGAATCTCCGGTCGATCGATCCGAACCCTGTCCGGTGGAACCGATGGCCGATGTCACGGTTCCGTGTGGCGAGATCCACCGGCCCGACGCCCCGGTTGCGGTCGAGACCACCAGGACCGTGCTCTCGATCGACCTCGCGAGTGGCGAAATCCGGGATCGCGCGACGGTCGTCGGCACGCGAGACAGCGTCACTTACGTCTCCGAGGATGCCCTCTACCTGACCGACACCCGCGAGCGAGACCGATCGGCCCTCTACATCGAGGGCCTCCTCGCGAACGCCCGCGACGTGTTGCCCGACGAGACGATCGACCGTCTCGAACAGCTCCAGTCCTACGAGTTGAGCGATCGCACCCGCCGGATCGAGGCCGAACGCGCCGTCGAATCGTACCTCCAGCGCCTGCCGGCCGACCAGCGCAAGACCACCCGGAAGCGTCTGGAGACGGCGGTGTCTCAGTTCGTTGCGGATCGCCATCGCACACTCGTCGAGACCGGTATCGTCCGGATCGCTCACGGCGGTGGTCTCCAGGTGACCGCGAACGGGACCGTCCCCGGTCGACCCGTCGATCAGTTCGCCCTCGACGCGACGAACGAATCGCTCCGCATCTCGACGACCGTCCCCGCGGTCGCGGGCGTCAACAGCACGAACGATCTGTACACCCTGGATCGCGAGACACTCGATCGGCGTGGATCGGTCCAGGGGCTGAGCCCCGGTCAGGAGATCTTCGCCGCGCGATACGTCAACGACACCGCCTATCTCGTCACCTTCCGGCAGGTCGATCCCTTCCACGTGATCGATCTGTCCGATCCGGACGCTCCCCGCGAACTCGGACAGGTGCAACTACCGGGCTTCTCGACGTATCTCCACCCCGTCGGTCCGGACCGCATCCTCGGCGTCGGCGAGCAGAACGGCCGCGTGAAAGCGACGCTGTTCTCGGCGAGCGATCCGACCGATCCGCGGGTCGTGAGCAACGCGACCTTCGATGCGCGCTGGTCGGCCGTGCGGGAGTCCCATCACGCGTTCCTCCAGGATCGCCGCCACGGCGTCGTGGTCGTGCCCGCCGGTAACACGGCACACGTACTCAGTTACGAGGACGGTCTCACGGAGGTCGCCGCCATCGAGACCGACGGTCGCGTCCGCCGGGCGGCCTACGTCGGGAACGCGCTCTACGTGGTGAGCACGAGCGAGGTGGTCGTCGTCGACGAGCGCGACTGGTCGATCGCCGACCGGATCGACCTGCCGACCCCGCCGGAGCGAGTGATCGATCCCGTCGAACCGCTACCGGGGCCCGACCGGGCGGTCGAATCGGTCCGGGCCCCGGATCGGTCCGTCGAACAGGTCGAACCGGCCACTTAAGTGTCCCGGTGCGCTGACGGGCGGACATGCAGTTCTGTGACGACTGCGGGTCGATGATGAAAGCCGAGGACGGCGTCTGGGTCTGTTCGAGTTGCGGGGCCGAACAGGCACGCGGCGACGACGACGGGATGGTCACGACCACCGATCAGGAGGACAGCGAAATCGTCGACACGAGCGAGGTCGACGAGGAGGTCGGCCCGACGACCGACGCGGACTGTCCGGAATGTGACAACGACCGGGCGCGCTGGGAGCTGAAACAGATCCGCGCGGCCGACGAGAGCGAGACGCGATTTTTCACCTGTACCAAGTGCGGGCACAAGTGGCGCGAGGACGATCACTGA
>JBDGTN010000096.1:0-7636 GCA_042216835.1 Halococcoides sp. | reverse complement strand
CGATCGACCTCAGGGACGGGACCGATCGACCTCAGGGACGGGACCGACCGATCAGGTCGAAACCGTCACGTTCTGACTGCCCGTGCTCGTCTCGTGCCGTTCGAGTTCGACTCGCACCGGAGCCTCGTCGCGTCCGATCACCTTGGCGTTCGAGACGTGGGTCGTCGCGTTCCAGACCGTTCCCCGCACGGGCCGACGATCGGTCGTAATCGTGTACGGACCGGTCGCTCGTACCGATACGTTCGTCGCGCCGTCCTCGGGACCCCACCGTTCGGTCCCCGTGGTCGCGTACGGGACGGTCATCTCGAAGTTGCCCTGGGCGTCGGTCCTGGCCCGCTGCGTGTAGGTGAACGCCGCCGCGTTCGTCGGAGCGGGCTTCATTCTGACGCTCGCGTACACGTAGCTGTTGGGCGGACCCTCGCCCTGGATCGTCGCCCCGGGTACGCGTTCGAAGATTTTCGTCCAGGCAGGGTTCCGTTCGGCGAGGGCCCCGATCGTCCCATAGCTCAGTCCAAGGTCAGCCCCCTTACGAAGCATGGTGTAGAGGCCGGGCTGGCTCGTGAGGAACGGGGCCGCGCGGGTGTCCTCACCGATCCGGATCCCTGACTCAGTGCTCACGTTGACCAGCCGGTAGTGTTCGAGGGCTGGGACGCGATCGTTGGGTAACCCCCCGATACCGCCGATCTGTGAGGTCGAGTGGTTCTGAACGTAGCTTTGGGCGGCCTCCATCGACCCGAACGTCCTGACGAGCGATTTGTTTTTGCTCGTCGGGATGACGTTGATGGAAACTGGCTCACCCTTTGAATTGGTTCCACGTCGCATGGTCCAGTCGGTGACGATCGGCCGCGGCTCTTTCATGCTTCCGTGATACCGGTAGAGGCGGGTCGTCATCGTGTGATAGTAAGCCGGCCTCTGAATCGTACCTACCACGACCCTCTTGCTCTCATTGAATCGTATGTACCGAAGGCCACTTTCGGTCTGCTTGATGCCGCGGACGAACAGCCGGTAATCGCTGATACTCTTGTTCTCGACGAAGTTCGGTGGGGCGAAGAACTTCCCGCCCCACCGAGTGTTGGTGAGCGCCATCTTGTAGTCGACGGCGACGTATCTGGTCTGGGCCGTCTCGCTATCGGAGACATCCGCGATTTCGCGCTCGGCCTGTGATTCGTTCGTTGCGAGCAGGAACTGCGCGGCCTGTGTCGCTCCCTCCTGGAAGGGGTTGGCCGTCGGAATCCGCTTTCCGAGGGTCGTAATCCAGTGACCGTAGTCCCACCATGAGATCACGCCGTAGCTCCCCTCGGGATAGTCGTAATCGGCGTCTGCTTCGACGGCGTTCTCGGCGAGGTAATCGAGTTTCTCGGCGTTCTGGGCCGTGCCGTACGCGCCCGGTTTCGGCGTGTCCGATTCGAGATACTGCAGGCTGCTCTGCCAGCCGCGAACGCCGCCACCCGGACCGAGGTTGTCCGCTTTCGTCATGGAGACGACGTTCGGGGGCACGGCGAGCGGGCCAACCAGCAAAATCAGAACGGCGGCGATCGAGATGACCTCGAAGCCAGTCAGGCCCGATTCGTCCTCACCGGCCTCGAGCACCACATCGATGATCTCGCTTCCGGCCACGCCAGCGAGCCCGACCGTGGGGACCGCCAGGTAGTACATGAATCGGCCCTGGGTGAGCGTCATCGAAAGCGAGAACACGAACCAGATCGCGACGAACAGCCGTTCCGGCCGGTTCGTGCCGCTCGGGATGCGCCAGAGCACTGTCCACCCGATCAGGCCGCCCGCGAGCACGATCGCGACCCGATAGGCCTCGAAAAGGACACCCGGCCGCTGCAGGCGCTGGACCTCGCCGATCGTCCCAGATGCTCCCTTCTGGGCGATGATCCCGGCGACACGCATGAACTGCGAGACGGCATACGAGAACAGCTCCGGCGTCACCAGCTTTGCCACGAGTGCGACCGCACCGAGCGTTCCGAGCACCGCGACGGCATAGCCGATCCGACTCGCTCGTCGGTCGGTAACGGCAACGCCCATGATCTCCTCGATGCTCGTCGCGGCGTCGGTCGCCGAGAGGTCGCGCTCGTCGATCAGCCGCGCCAGCCAGAGCAGTCCGACCGACCAGACCGCCCCAGCTATCGGGAGACCGATATGGAACAGCGATATTTTCGTCGCCCTGATGTCGAGTACGTCGAAGGTTCCGATCGGGACGAGTCCGGCCACACCGAACGTCACCGCCGTGACCAGAAGGATGGGTTCGGGATGGTCACCCTGGGCAACGGTGACGATTGCCTGCAGGGTGACGTAGATACCAAGGAGGCCGACGAAATAGATCGCCGGCGGCCACAACGACATGTAGAGTGCGATCGCGACGCCAGCGAGTGCTCCGTAGCCCACCGGTCGCCGCAATCCGGCGATGTCGCGGTCGGCGAGCAGTTCGACCACCGGCTTCTCGCGATCGGCCACCTGGATCGCCGTCACGATCGCGACGCCGGCGGTCCCGGCGAGCAGGGCCTCGGCGATTTGGTGATCGCTCGTCCCGACGAGACCCTTGATGAGAGTGGACCCGCCCTGCGTGAGGACGCCGACGAGTGCGAGCGTGATAACGGCCAGCACGCCCGCCGTTCGACCACCCATGCGACGGGCCAGGAAATATGCCGGGACAGCCACGACCGTCCCGATGGCCGCAGGGGCGAACAGGTGGACCATCCGGACCAGTTCCGGATCGGGCGACCCGAGACCGACGATCAGCGCCGCCAGCGCGATCACCTGGTCCATCAGCGTCCCGAACTGCCCGACGGACGTCCCCCTCGGGAAATAGGTCCAGACATCGTACGGCATCGTCTCCGGGAAGTGACGGATCGTATACTGGACCATCCGGTAGTGATACCAGGGGTCGTTCCCGCTGTACAACACGCGACCGTCGATGACGTACTGGCCCCAGTTGCGGGCCCGGACCCAGAACATGAAGACCATCGCGACCCCGACTGCGATCAGGTGGTAGACATCGGCGATGGCGTCAATCGCCGTGTCGACGCGGGGATCGTCCGCCACACGCTCGTGGATATCCGCGAGTTCGCTTCCGAAACCCTCGTCGGCACTCATCGATCGACCCTCCGGCTGTGCATAGCCGGGAACACCAGCAACGCGCACTTGAGTGTTGTGAATTGCCGATCTGACTGGCGGAGAACTGCCCGTTCAGGTCCGCTCGCGAACCGCGACCGACCCGTCGGCCCGGCCGACGACCACCGCATCGGCCTGATCGACGAACAGGCCGTGGCCGACGACGCCGGGAATCGCGGACAGCTCGGTCGCGAGGTCGGCAGGGGCGTCGATCGTCCCGAGGTCTGCGTCGAGGACGATCGCGCCCTCGTCGGTGAGGACGGGCCCGTCCCGACGGTCGGCCATCCGGGTCTCGGCGTGCCCGCCGAGTGCCTCGATCGCGTCGGCGACCGGCCGGCGAGCCTCGGGGACGACTGCCAGCGGCACCGGCCGGTCGATCGCGTCACACAGCTTCGAGTCGTCGACGACGACCAGCAACCGGTCGGCGTCGGTGTCAACGATTTTCTCGCGAACGTGCGCTCCGCCCCCGCCTTTCAGGAGTGCACCGGGGGCGACCTGATCGGCCCCATCGATCGCGATATCGACGGTGTCGGCCTCCAGATCCGTCAGAGGGACGCCAGCCTCGCGAGCCCGCCGCCGGGCCTGCCAGGAGGTCGGAACGCCCTCGACGGTCAGTCCGTCCGCGACGCGCTCGCCCAGCGCCGCGATCGCTTCCGCAGCGGTCGACCCCGATCCCAGTCCGACGACCGTCCCGGCCTCGATCCGATCGACGGCGGCCACGCCGGCGGCCCGTTTCGCCTCCCTCCGATCGCTCATACCGATTGGGCGAACGCGGGCCCCTTAGCTGTCGCGATCGGGTCGGACGTGCTCGTCGGTGTAGGCCTCTGCCGACCCGACGAAACTCGCCGCGCCGCGGATCGCGTTGGCTGCCAGCGTCACCACGTTGACCGTCGTCGCGGATTCGCCGGAGGTGACGACGAGTCCGAAGGGGCGATCCTCGGCCCAGCGCGCATCGCCCGTCCGAACCAGCACCGCACCGAAGTAGCCACCCGCCATCAGCGCCCGATCGGTGAGATCGATCGGCGTATCGGTGCCGTCGGCGTCGGCGACGGTCGGGTCGAACTCGGCGTTCGCCAGATCGTCCAGCCGAACGAGCGATTCGATCGAAAAGTCGAGATCGTACTCCGGCCACGCGTTCGCGAGCGTTTCCGCCTCGGTCGGCAGCGAGACGGCGACTTCCTCGGGGTGGCCCTCGACGACGTGATAGGCCGCCTCGAACGTCCGGTCGCCCTCGACACACTGCTCGGCCACCTCGAAGGGGTTGACGAACGCCGTCGTCCCCTCGACCTCGACGGCGACGCCCCAGGCGCCGTCCTCGGTGACCCACCGGCCCGCCCGACCGTCACGGAGGACCTCGCCGAAGTACGCCCCGAGTTCGCGACGATCGCCGACATCCGACTCTTCCTCGACGAGCGCGTCCAAACGCAAAAGCGACGCCGGTGATCCGTCGAGATCGTACGCCGCCCACCGCTCGGCGAGTCGGTCGGCCGCCGCGGCGAACGACGCGGGATCACCGTCGTCGATCGACACCTGGGGAGCCTCCGAACCGCCGGCGGCAACGGCGAGCAGGTCGGCCACCTCTCGATCGGCCGAGTCCGATCCCCTCACAGAGCGATCGGCCGACTCGGTTTCTCCGGCGGAACGATCGGTCGACGCCGCGTCCGGGCCGGTCGTCTCGTCCTCGCCAGTCGCATCGTGCGCCGACGTTCCCGGTGTTGCCGTCCACTCGGCGGCCTCGGTCGTGGGACCGTCGTCGCTGTCCGCGTCGGTCTCTGCCGACGGTTCATCGCGGTCGCCGTCGTCGGTGACCCGCCGATCGGTCGCCTCGTTCTGATCGATATCGCCAGTATCGGCGCCGACCGTCTCGGTCGTCTCGACCTCGACGCCGCCCGGGGCGTCCGCGGACCCGCCCGCAAGGGCGTCCGCCGGGTCGTCGACCCCGTCGTCGCTCGATCGGTCACTCCCGTCCAGCGGTTCGAACGCCGAGGTCTCGGGGCCCGTCTCGGCGGTATCGAACCGGTCGGGTTCGAGGGCCGGTTCGATCAGGTCGTCTGGAACGTCGCCAGGATCGGGCGAACGCTCCGTCTCGACCGGATCGGCCGCGAGTTCGCGATAGGTGGCGAAAAAGCGGGCGTAGTCTCTGACCGACAGTTTGGCGATCTCGAAGACATCGACCACGAGCGTCTCGTCGCCGCGGTCGAGCGCGATCGCCCACCCGGTCTCGCCCGCCTCGACCCACTGCCCACCCTCGTTGCGGACGAGGACCTCGCCCGCATAACTCCCCACCTGGGTGATTATCCCGGTGAAGGCCTCGGCGTCGTACCCACTCCCACCGAAGGTCACGTCCTCGAACCGTTCGCTATCCCATTGCTCGTCGATGAAGCCGTCGAGGCGAGCGAGGGAGGACGGCGAGTAGTCGAGATCGTGTTCGGCCCAGAACGTCGCCAGATCTTCGGCCTCCTCGCGGAATCGGTCCGGAAAGTCGATCGTCCCGAGAGCCTGCGCCATCGAGACCGACGAATCGGCCTCCGATCCAGCGTCGTCGGCGGGCGACGATTCGGCCCCCGGCGACGATTCGGCCCCCGGCGTGGAATCGGGCGTCGCTTCCTCGATGAGATCGGCCGTCGAGGCATCCGGTGGTGGCGCGTCGGCATCGCTGGCGGGGGCGGGGGTCACGCCATCGGGCATCTGCTCGTCGTCCGCTCGGTCTGTCGGCGAGGAGTCCCGATCCCCCGCGTCGGCCGTCGAGGACTCGCGGGCCGGCGTCGTCGGTTCGGCCGGTCGGGTCCAGTCCGACTCCTCGGTCGCCTCCCCGGATCGATCGTCGGCCTCGCGATCCGCGTCGGTCGCCGCCGTCGACCCGGACGACACCTGCTGGACGACCCACCCGATCGCGCTGGCGACCGTCGCGAAAAGCCACACGTACAGCGGTCGGACCAGGTAATTGAGGACTGACCCGATCCCGATGACGCCACCGACGACCATCAGTTCGCCCGACGAGAACGTCGGGACTGCCAGGATCACCGCCCCAGCCACGACGGGGCCGATCCACAGCGTCGCTGCGTGAAACTGCACGACCTGGGCCGGAATCCGATCACCCAGCAGTTCGTGCCCCAGCAAGAGTACGCCCCCGAGTCCCACCAGTGGACCGACGAGCAACGGTGACGGCGTGAGGCCCACCCACCCCATCGCGACCAGCACGACTGCGGCCACGAACATCACACTCGTCAGTTGACGGGACAGCCGCTCGATTCGCGCCCCAATGTCCATCACCGATCCGGTACGGGCCGAGGGGTTTTCGTTCTGGTGGTCTCATACCGTCGGACAGACGATCCTCCAGCGGTGACGCTCAGCGTGGCCACCCCGGAGCGTCCCGGTGACAGTGTCAGTGTTCCACGCGTCCACCTCAACTGACAGTTCCCGGCCGACAAGTCATACTGCCGGACACAAGAAATTGAACACGCTCGTTGTCTGCTCGGGTGAGTACCGTCGTGAATCGCAAAAACACCCACTTGATTGCTCACGGACTTGTGTCCGACAGTATCAGTCGGTATCCCAGACATCCGCGACGGGACTGGCGTCGTCGGGAGCGGTCCGCTCTCGCCCGCCGTCGGACAGGCCCGCGAGTGCAGCCGCCGGGTCGGCCGGTGGCAACTCCGGTCGCTCGCAGCGTTCGACTTGCTCGGCGAACCAGTCGGGCATCGCCGACCGCGCCCGATCGAACAGTTCGAGCAGGCTCCGATCCGCGAGATAGGTCGCCCCGTAGTCGGTGGGCGACCGGACGATCCGACCGCAGGCCTGGATGACCGTCCGGAGTGCCGTCCGATAATACCACTCCCAGCGGTCGTTGTCGAGACGGCGCTCGACGCGAGGATCCCCGACGTTCGGATACGGGGCCTTGCAGAGCACCTGCCATCGGGCGAGGTCACCCTCCAGGTCCAGCGCTTCCTCCATCTTCACCGAGAGAAAGACCGACGGCCGATCGCGGCGCTTCCAGGTCGCCAACTGGGCGTCGCGATCGGTGCGGTCGTGCGTGCGAAGCCGGTCACCGACACCCCGGTCGCGCAGGCGCCCGGCCAGCCCCGACTGGATATCGTAGGAGTGACAGTGCACCAGTCCGGCCTCGTGTGGTCGATCGGCCATGATCCGGACGACGGCGTCGGCGATCGAATCCAGGGTCTCGTCGCGGTGATCGCGAGTCATCTTGCCCGTGCTGACATCGAACAGCGGCCGCGAATCGACCGGGAAGGTGTGCCCGACGCTGACGAGTGCGACCCGCGCAGGATCGAGGCCGACACCACGGCAGAACGCGTCCTTGTCGAGGATCGTCGCCGAGAGCAGGGCGAATTTCTGCCCGCGGTCCCAGACGGTGTGCCCGAGATAGCGCTCGGGGTTCATCGGCGCGATCCGCACCGGTTCGCCCGCGCCATCGGGCTGGTGGACGACCCACTCGGTCCCACCCGTCGCGTCGGAATCGCCTCCCTCGACGGTCTCACCCGCGCCCGGCGCGTCGCTGGTC
>JBDGTN010000102.1:0-7704 GCA_042216835.1 Halococcoides sp. | reverse complement strand
CCCATGTCGTCGGGCTCTTCGAGGAAGCGCGGCGGCGAGGTCTTGCCGAGCAGGACGGCGTTCTCGTCGACGCGCTCTTCGGGGTTGACGAGGCCGTCCTCGTCGAGGTGCGTGTAGGCGTCCTCGCCGCGCGCACCGCGCACCTCGTCGTCGGGAATCTCGAAGCGGTCTTCCTGTCCGCCCGGGTACCGGCGCTCCTCGCCCTCGTAGGTCCTGAAGAAGTGCGATCGGGCGAGCGCGCGCTCGACGGACCCCTCGTTCATGACGAGTGCGTCCTCGATGTTGAATCCCTCGTAGCTCATCACCGCGACGGTGAAGTTCTGGCCCGCCGGGCGCTCGTCGTACCCGATCTGGGTGGTCGATTGGGTGGTGACCATCGACAACTGCGGGTAGTGAAACAGGTGCTGGCGGGTATCGGGGCGCACCCGGTAGTTCGCGGCGGGCAGGCCCAGCGACTGACGGAGCATCCGCGACCCCATCGTAATCCGCGGACTCGCGTTGTGCTCCGGGTAGGGCACCATCCCGGCCGAGATGCCGAAGATCAACTGCGGGTCGATCTCCATGTGGGTGTGGTTCTCGGTGAGATCCTCTTCGTCGACGGCGACGAGGATGTCCTCTTCCTCTTCGGCGTCGATGAACTCGACGTAGCCCTGCTCGACCAGATCCTCGAACTCGATATCGCCCTCGCGGAGCGCCTCGATGGCCTCGTCGGGCAGGAGCACCTCGCCGTCCTCGACGATGAGGAGCGGCCGTCGCGCGCGACCGGCATCGGCGTTGATGATCACCTCGTCGGTGCGCTCCTCGACGGAGACGTTGACCATCTCGCTGACCTCGCCGGTGCGGCGGGCCTCGCGGATCTGATCGGCGAGTTGTTCGGGGTCGGGATGGGTCCCGACCAGGCTACCGTTGACGTACACTTTGGCGTCGCGTCCTTGACTCATTGTTGAAAGGCGGGAATCCGTCCGGAATCGGCTGGACGGTCAGAGACCGATGATTCGCGGTCGATGTCAGGGCAACGCGGGCGAGGACCAAATGGCTGTCGGGTTCGGACGAGGGTGCGAGATTAATCCCGCGGAGATCCACTCGCAACTGATCTCGAACTTCCGAATGGTCTTAGAAGGGTAGCGATCGAACCCAATTCTGGCCGTATAGTTGATAAATATATAATCAATATATATCACCGAAGATTTGGTATGACCTGAATATCATAAATATACTTATAACTCCGATCGCTGATCCGGGAAGGTATGATTGTGAAACCATCAAATTTACTGAAATTATGAGGCACAGGAGAGAGAACGCCGGTATGTAGTATATGATATAATTCGTTTTGATTAGAGTTGATACCCCTGCCAGAATCGTCAGCCCACCAGCCGCGTAGCTATATTTGCTAATACTGAATGTAATATTGATAGAAATAATTAGAATACCGCAACCTACTAAACCAAGGCTCATCACTCGCTCTTGTAAATCCGATGAAGTCACTTGCATAGTTTACCGATCGGTCGAGAGTATCTTATACTTACGACCAGGTAGCTCCGCCGGACAGGACCCATGCAATGAAGGCAGCGAGCGCCAGGATAAGGGCCAATAGCGCTTCTCCTGCAGAACTGGGTTGCGGTGCTTCAAGATGTATCTCTGGGATCGCATCCGCTATCCCGTCTTTCAGATCATTCGCTACATCGAGCGCATCGTCGATGGTCGCAGTTGGACTTGGTGGGTTGAAGACGGGAATCCGTTCACATCCACCTCCATCCATGCCGATCCATATTGCATCGAAGTTTGTCTCAACCCCGACCCAATAGTCAAGCGACACAGTTTCTGTATCATCAATCAACTCTTTTCCATATACGATACACTACAGGAGGCCATCAACGGTCCCGATGTACCGCCGAAATCACAATCTCTGACGTGCCCTGGTACCGTTATCAGGTTATTTGCGATAAAGCAAAACTCCTTCTCAACCGCTGGCGCACAGATATTGAACGGTATTGAATCTGGACTATTGATTGGAAAGCTGACCATCATTCATCACCTCTTTCGTTCGTCCGTTGCCGAGCCGACTCCATATCGACCACATTTTCTTCGACGATTCTGTGACCGAGTACCTCATTTGACGGCGGAAGTTTCACGCTATACCGAGACAGGTTCCGCTGAAATTCGAGCGTATTGCCACTGGACCACACGGGACCGAACGAACCGAGTTCTGAGTCGGAGGTCACTTGGTACACAGTCGATGGCACATCACCGTCTGCCGACACACCGTCTGCGACGTAAATTTCGATCCCACCGGCGAAATTGCTGGAGATGAATGCAGCGCGGTCCTGATTTGGGTGAAACGAAAGTTGACTGCCGATGATTCCGAGTTCACGATCCGTATCGTGTTTTTTTCAGCGTCTTCGAATTCCCAGTGTCGTGGCTGTACCCTGCAGCGATCCACTGTGGAATTCCCTCGGATTTTCGGTTCCCACTGACCACGCCCGGTAAAAACGTGGCTGTGCTTGCAATACCAACCGATTTTAACATCTTTCTGCGGTTCATACGACACGTCGGACAACACAACGAGACTACTTATATTTTTTTTAATTCTGTCATGATAGTGTTTCAGTCTCACCAGGCTGTATTATTTTTCCGTCATTTGTATCTATATCGACTGTACTGTCACCTCACCTCGAACATCATGATTATCGTGGACGCGAGTACGATGGAGAGAGAAATCGGCTGAGCGAACTTCTCACGGTTCGTCCTGGGGACAGCCTCTGATACCGTTCCGGCCCGACCGATTCGCCGGACAATACTTACTGTCGTGGGGATCTAACGCGAAACGAAATGTCCGGGAGGCCAGTCCAGCGCGCTCCCGACCTCCTCAGCCACGATCACCAGTCGTGTGATCGCCGATGATGGCCGATCGGCTCGTGTCCTGGCTGTTCGTCGCGCTCGTCGCTGTCGCCGTCCTCGGCGCCAGCGGTGCGGCCGCGACGCCGGCGGTCGACGCCGACCGGCGCCTCAGTTCGGGGCCGACCTACGCCTCGGAGACCGTCGTCACCGTCGAGACGAACGCCTCGTCGGCGACGTGGTGGCTCTACCGGCCCACCGCGGGCGATACGTACATGACACACGTCGGCGACGTCCGGATCGGGCCCGAGGGGACCGCCGTGATCGATTTCGGTGCCCGCGACCTCCGGCCCGGGGCCTACCTCCTCGGCGCGTCGGCGTACCACCCTCGATACGTCGAGGACGGCGTCGCGCGGCCGCTCCGCGAGGGCGAGCGCCCCACGTTCTCGATCGTCGACCAGTCGATCGACGCCCGGTTCGATCCGGCCCGAGTCGAGTCGGGCACGGCCACCACGCTCGTCCTCCGCTCGAACGTGGCCTCGGACGTGGTCCTCTCCGCCGAATCGCTCTCCCCGGCCGAACTGCAGTCGCTGGTCGGCGGCGAGCGGACCACCACGGGCGTGCGCCTCGCGACCGCTGCGAACCGGACGGTCCCCGCCGCGCCCGCCCTCGATCCGGGTCAGTACACGATCCGGGTGTCCTCGACGGTCGGGCCGGCGACCGACACCGCCGCACTCCGGGTGACCCGGCCGTCGTCTGTCGCGGGCTATCGGGGGATCGACCCGCCCGCCGACGCCCTCTCGCCCTCGGAAGTCATGACGGCCAGACGCGCGTTCGTCGCGGGCGAGATCGACTTCGCGACGCTCGTCGCCGTCATCCGTGCGTTCGCGTTCGGGTGACGTTGTCGGTCACACACCCGGTCCCGAATCTCTC
Source organism: Halococcoides sp. (assembly GCA_042216835.1). Taxonomy (GTDB): domain Archaea; phylum Halobacteriota; class Halobacteria; order Halobacteriales; family Haloarculaceae; genus Halococcoides. Next base: position 3,936 of record JBDGTN010000102.1, on the reverse strand, counting down.
TTAAAGTTTGTGCCGAATAGGCAAGACTCGTCGTGTTCACGATTCCGTGATGGGCCACGATATCGGTTATAGAAGGTCTGAAACGCCGGTTTGACTTCCCGCAATCTGAGAACGCGGTGTGCGTTTAGGTCAAACCCGATCGTTTTTTCACCAGGAGGACGGACAGCACAGACATCATGGACGATCACACAGACGGCTGGACCATCGTCGTTTGCGTCAAGCAGGTCCCCGACGCGGCGGAGGTCTCGATCGACCCCGAGACCGGCCGGTTGAACCGGTCGGACGCCGAGGCGGTGATAAACGACCCCGATTACAACGCCGTCGAGGCGGCCCTCGAACTGCGCGAACAGGTCGGCGGCACCGTGACGGCGCTCTGTATGGGCCCGCCGACCGCCGACGCAGTGCTCGCCGAGGCAGTCGCAATGGGGGCCGACGACGGTGTCCTCCTGACCGATCGCGCCTTCGGCGGGTCGGACACCTGGCCGACGAGTCTCGCGCTGGCGACCGCGGCCGACGAACTCGACGCCGATGTCGTGCTCGCGGGCGAGGAGACGACCGACTCCTCGACGGGCCAGGTCCCGCCCGGGATCGCCGCACACAACGACTGGGCCCAACTCACCTACGTCGAAGACCTCGAACCGGATCCCGACGAGGACCGCCTGATCGCCCGCCGGGATGTCGAGGGCGGCTACGAGCGCGTCGCCGCCGAACTGCCGGTCTCGGTCGCGATCGGCTACGGCGAGAACGAGCCCCGACCGGCGGGCCTCCACCGGAAGATCTACGCCGAGACGGAGTTCGAACCCGAGGAGTGGTCGGCCGAAAAGCTGGGCATCGAAGACGAGGTCGGCCTCGCCGTCTCGCCCACCCAGGTCGGCGGGATGGACACCGCCGATCCGGTGCCCCGCGAGCAGGAAATCATCGACGACGTAGACGAACTGGCCGACCGAATCGCGGAGGTGATCTGAGATGGCTGCGACCGCCGACCCCGACGTGGATCTCGACGCCCACACCGACGTGTGGGTCTTTATCGAACAGCACGACGGCGAGGTCGCCTCGGTCTCCTGGGAGTTACTCGGCAAGGGCCGCGAACTGGCCGATCAGAAAGGCGAGGACCTCGTCGCGCTCGTTCTGGGCGAGGACCTCGACGAGTCGGGGATTCCCGAGGCGGCGATCGATCGCGGCGCCGACCGCGTGCTCGTCGCCGACGATCCCGTGTTCGCGCCCTATCGCGCGGACGCCTACGGTCAGCAGTTCCGCGAACTCGTCGAGCAGCGCAACCCCGATATCGTCCTGATCGGGGGGACCCACACCGGGCGAGACTTCGCGGGGCGTGTTGCCGTGCCGACGCATGCCGGCCTGACCGCGGACACGACCGAACTCGAGATCACCGAGGAGCGCTACGAGATGCGCCGTCCCGCGTTCGGCGGCGACGCGCTCGCGACGATCATCTGCCCGAATCACCGCCCCCAGATGTCGACGGTCCGGCCGGGCGTGTTCGACGACCCGGACCCGACCGATCGCGACGGTGAGATCGAGGCGGTCGCGGTCGTCGTCGAGGAGTCGGACACGCGAACCGAGGTGCTCGGCCGCGAGGTCGGCGACGTGGCCGACATCACCGACGCCGAGGTGATCGTCGCCGGCGGGATGGGCACCGAGGGCGAGTTCGGCCCGCTGGAACGGCTGGCAGACCTCCTCGGAGGCGAACTCGCGGGCACGCGTGACGCCGTCGAGGCGGGCTGGATCGAACCCGCCCGCCAGGTCGGCCAGACCGGCAAGACCGTCCGGCCGAAACTCTATATTGCGGTCGGCATTTCGGGCGCGATCCAGCACGTCGAGGGCATGGACGACAGCGAGACCGTGATCGCGATCAACACCGATCCCAACGCGCCGATCTTCGAGAACGCGGACTACGGCCTCGTCGGCGACTGTGACGAGGTGCTCCCCGAACTGATCGATGCGCTCGACGAGCGGGAGGTGGACCATGACTGAGACCCCGAACTACGACGACGCATTCGACGCCATCGTCGTCGGTGGTGGCCTCGCCGGGTCGGCGGCGGCGCTCACCCTCGCCGAGCGGGGGTACGATCCGATCGTGATCGAGCGCGGCGAGACGCCCGGCGCGAAAAACGTCTTCGGCGGCGTGATGTACACGCCGACGATCCGCGATCTCGTGGACATCGAGGACGCCCCGACCGAACGGTACGTCGCGGAGAAGGTCTACAGCCTGCTCAGCGAGGAAGGCGACGAGACTGCTCTCTCGATGCAGCCCCACGACTGGCGCGAGTCGCCCCACAACGATTCGTGGATGGTGCTCCGCCGGGAGTTCGACGAGTGGTTCGCCGAGGAGGCCGTCGATCGGGGCGCGACGCTCATCACCGATACGACGGTCACCGATCTGCTCTTCGAGGACGGGCAATGCGTGGGCGTCGAGACCGATCGCCCGGACGGCGACCTGCGCGCGCCAGCGGTCGTGCTCGCCGAGGGCGCGAACAGCCTGGTCAGCGAGGCCGCCGGCCTCAAGGAACCGGATTCCCGCGAGAACGTCGCGGTCTCGGTCAAGGAGGTCCGCAAGTACGACCGCGAGACCATCGACCAGCGGTTCAACCTCGACGGGGAGGCCGGCGCGGCCTACCACTACTTCGGCGACGGCGCGTGTGGCGACACCGTCGGCGGGGGCTTCCTGTATACCAACGAGCGGACGCTCGCGCTCGGCGTGGTCTATCGGATCGCCGACGCGACCGGCGAAGAGACCAGCCCCGAGGCCGTACTCAACCGGTTCAAGACCCACCCCGCGGTCGCACCGCTGGTCGAGGGCGGCCGGATGGTCGAGTACTCGGCACACGCCGTCCCCGAGGGCGGGCCCGATTCGGTTCCCGAACTCGTCCACGACGGCGCGGTCATCGCGGGCGACGCCGCGAGCCTCGTCCTCAACAGCGGTCTCCACCTCGAAGGGACGAACATGGCGACCGAGAGCGGCCACCTCGCGGGCCGCGCGATCGCCGACGCGCTCGATCAGGGCCGGACCGACGCCGCCGCGCTCCAGCCCTATGCCGACGCGCTCGAATCGTCGTACGTGATGGAGAATCTCGAAGAGTACGGCTGGGCGATGGAGGCCGCTGCCGACGAACGCGAGTTCGTCTTCGACGATCTGCCCCGGGCGGTCGGGGCCGCCACCGCCGAGTACTTCCGTATCGATCGATCGCCGAAAGACGACCACCTGAAAGCCGCCAAACAGCGCCTCCTGCACGCCGCCGGTGGCTACACCGGCGCGCTGCGGAAGGCCTGGAAGTTCCGCAAGATGTTCTACTGAACCATGTCAGCAAGCCCAGACGTTCCCGACAGTCCGGAGGTCGAGACCCCCTCGATGGAGGACCGCCTGTACACGATCAAATACGAGGATGCGGGCCAGTCGCACCTCGACGTGAAGCAGGCGGGTATCTGCGAGGAGAAATGTACCACCTACGACTGCATCACGGTCTGTCCGGCCGACGTGTGGCGGACCGAGGGCGACGCTGCGATACCATCGATCGCCTACGAAAACTGCCTGGAGTGTGGCAGTTGCCGGTGGGCGTGCCGCCACGACAATGTGATCTGGGAGTACCCCGAAACCGGTGCGGGCGTCTCCTACAAGTTCGGGTGACATCCACTCGCCCCGAAGGGCGGGGCTTTCTCCTCGCACTTCCGTCATAGGCAACGAGATCGATGAGAGGGCATATTTATGGGGTCGATACGAAACACAACCATGCCCCACACCTGCGAGGACTGCGATGAGGCATTCGATACGCTGTCTGGTCTTCGCCTGCACGAGTGTTCGGAAGAAGAATCTACCGCTGTCGAAGATATATTCGAAGACCGGAGAAAAGAGATCAGCAAACAGGAGCGTGAACCGCCTCGGGGTCAAGTGGTTCGAGAGACTTCGTCTCTCGTCATCACGGA
>JBDGTN010000128.1:0-7783 GCA_042216835.1 Halococcoides sp. | reverse complement strand
GCAGCACTCATCCTGAACGAATCGGGCGAAGAGATCAACGAAGACAACGTCACGGAGGTCCTCGAAGCGGCCGGCGTCGACGTGACCGAATCGCGCGTCAAGGCGCTCATCGCGGCCCTCGAAGATGTCGACATCGACGAGGCCGTCGAGGAAGCCGCCGTGCCCGCCACGACCGGTGGCGCGGCCGCGCCCGCCGCCGACGAGGGCGGAGCCGAGGCCGACAGCGGCGAGAGCGACGACGAGGGTGGCGACGAGCCGGAGGCCGCCGAGGAAGCCGGCGACGACGGCGACGAGGGAGCCGACAGCGAGGGCCTCGGCGACCTGTTCGGCTGATCGCAGTCGAGGCTGTGTCGGTCCATCGAGACGGTTCGAGTCGCCAGCCACGCGTTTCTAGAGACAGGTATCGCTCGCCAGCGACGGGTGCGGAGGCCAGATCGTGACGCTCCCGGGCGTGCGCGTCGTGCTCGCCCCCGAGACGACGGCGGTCGTCCTCGCGGCAGTCGCGATCGGCATCGCGTGTGGCACGCTCACGGGGCTGACGCCCGGACTGCACGCCAACAACGTCGCCCTCCTTCTGGCGGTCGTGGCGCCGGCCCTGCCCGGCCCGCCGGTCGCAGTCGCCGCGGCCGTGCTCGCGACGGGCGTGGTCCACACATTTCTCGATATCGTACCGTCGCTCGCGCTCGGCGTGCCCGATCCCGCGATGGCCGCGACCGCACTTCCGGGCCATCGACTCGTCCTCCAGGGGCGGGGCCGCGAGGCGCTGCGCCTCTCGGCGATCGGGTCGGCGACGGCGCTGCCGGTCGCGGTCGTGCTCGCCGTCCCGCTGACTGTCGCGATGGTCGTCGCCTGGGAGACGATCGCCGCGATTTTGCCCGCGATTCTCGGCGCGATCGCAGCGACGCTGATCTGGCTCGAATCCTCGCGGCGGGCCCGGATCGGTGCGGCACTCGCGCTGGCCGCGTCGGGTGCGCTCGGGATGGCCGTCCTCGATTTCGGTGCAGGCGGCGCTGGCGGTGCCAGCGGCGACCTGATCGGCCTCAGTCTGACTGCCGAGGGGTTGATCCCCTCGGGGAGTATGTTCGCGCCGCTGTTCGCGGGGCTGTTCGGCGCGCCGGTGTTGATCGAGGCGATCGGGAGCGCGGGCATCCCGCCACAGGCCGACGCCGCGATCACCGAGTCACGCCGCGCAGTCGGTCGGGCCGCGGGCGTCGGCGCGCTCGCGGGCGCAATCGTGGGCTACATTCCGGGCGTGTCGAGTGCGATCGCGGCGACGCTCGCGCTGGTCACCCTCGGTGGCTCGGACCGCGGCGGCGAGCGCGCCTTCATCGTCGCGGCCAGCGGCGTCAATACCTCGAACGCAATCTTCGCGATCTTCGCGCTCTATGCACTGAGCGAGGCACGAACGGGGATTCTGGTCGCCGTCAAGAAAATCGGCGCGCCACAGGCCATCCCCATCTGGCTCGTGGCGGTCGCGATCGCCGGCGCTGCGGGCGCGGTACTCGTGCCCGTCGTCGGTGATCGCTACCTCGCGGCGGTCGGACGGATCGATCCGACCTGGCTGTCGATCGGCGTGCTCGGTGGGCTCGTCGTACTCTCATTCGTGTTCGCCGGCCCGATCGGGATCGCCGTCTTCGCCGCGAGTAGCCTGATCGGCCTGATTCCAGCCCGATTCGGCGCGCGACGGGCGAGTTGCATGGGCGTGTTGCTGGTTCCGCTGGCGCTGTAGCACGCACGCCGATCGCAGCCGGCAGCTCTACGCCGACAGGCCGGCGATCGCGTCGATCGTCGTCTCGATCGGCGGCGCGTCGAAGACCCGTCGGTCGAGGTAGGCGTTCGCTCCACCGCGGTAGAGATCACTCGCCAGTTCGCGCAGGTCGCCGGGCAGTGGCTCGGGATCACGCGCACACAGCGCCCGCCAGTCCGCCAGGTCCCGCTCGGCGGCCTCGTCTTTGGCCGCCGTGATCGCCTCGACCCACTCGGGCTGTGTCCGGCGGTAGTGCTGGCGGAGAAACTCCTTGGAGAGTTGCTGACCGTCGGCCAGAAATCGATTCTCGTCGAACGTGCCCGCCACGTCCGCGACGAGGACCTCGCCGTCCGCATACACACACTCGATCTTGCCGTCGGCGTGGGTCCAGCCCGCCCGGTCGGCCTGTCGGGTGACGACGCGCTCGACCTCGCGAGCGCGGGTTTCGAGGACACCGATCGAGGCGGGGCCCGCAATCTGGTCGGCCGCCTCGCGGTCGAGATACCGGTCCTGCTGTTCGTACTTCGTGGAGAACTCGACGATCGGCTCGGGTAACTCGACGGTCCCCTCGGGCCAGGATGCGGCGTCGAGACCGTGATCGTCCGGGTCCGTGCGCCTGCGGAGACTCGACCCCGGTGGGACCGTCCGCCGGAAGACGATCTCCAGGGGGACGACGAACCGGTCGCCCGCCGCCGCGTGAAAGGCGTCATAATCGTATCGACCGTCCTCGAAGGGCAGATCCGGCACGCGCGCGATCTGGATCGCCATCTCGGTGGGCGGATCGCCGGCCGCGAGGGCCGATTCGAGCGGGCGGGCGTCTGCGCCGACACCATCGTAGTGGGTCGGCACGCCCTCGTCCTCCAGGCGCTCGAAGTTGGCGGCCCCCATCGTACAGAGACTCGCGCCCTTGCCGGGAATGGTGTCGGGCATCTCGCCCCAGTCGAACACCGAATAGGCGTCGCTGAACTCGAAGGCCCCACGACCGAGTCCGTCGTCGCCGGGGTCGCGATCGATCCGGACGGTTTTCACGCTGGTCATGGCCGAAAGTTGGTGGCCGCCCCCTTCAGCGTGTCCGTCGACACCGTCCGCCCGGATCGAACCAAGATTAACTCGAACCCGAAACAATAAGTATCAGGGCCTTCAACGACAATTCGATGGCCCTCAGAACCACTCCGACCGACCGCTCCCCTGGGTCGGTCGGCCGACCGTCGCTGGAGCGTCGACCCGTCCCCCTGGTCGACTCGACCCGGCGACCTGGATCGCGTTCCCGGCGGTTCCCCCACCGCCTTCGACGCGAGGGCCGTCGTCACCCCTGACCCCCCAATTCACAGGCTGCACACTCTGCCGGACCGATTTCCCCCGTCCGACCCCCACGGGTCACCTCTTCCTCCGCGGTCCGGCGTCCGTTTTCGTACTGTCGACCAGTACCACCGGCGGCCCCGTCGAGTGGCGAGAAGCAATGCGGCCAGCGCGACCACGAGAACGTCGACCACGACGAACCGCAACCGCACGCGCCACAGTGGGAGTCGGCGGTGCTCCGATCCGACACTCACTCCGGATCGGCCAGCACGACGTGTCGCGGTCGATCCGCGAGCACCTCGCGGCCCCACTCGACGGTCTCGCGAAACGTCTCCGACCGGAAAAAGTCCAGTGCGGACGACCGGTCGGTCCACCGCGAGTCGACGAACGTGTTGGTCTCGTCGGAGATATCGACCATCAGGCGACTCTCGCGGTGCCCCTCGATGTCCTCGAGGTGATCGCCGACCGTCTCGAAGGTCTCCACGAACTCCTCGCGGTGGTCTGGCTGGACGCGATAGAACAGTCCGAGCGTGGCGTAGCCATCGTCGGGGCGGTCTTCGACGCCCGGGAGCGTGTTCAGTGCGTCGGCGATCGCCGCCGGATCGTCGAGGTCGTCCCAGAGCGTGACGACAGCGGCGTCGTCGCCGTCGTGCTCGCGGTAGACGGCCGTCTCACGATGGCCCGCACCGTCCGAGAACCGCCCAGCGACGGCATCTTCCAGCCGATCGGGATCGGCCGTGGAAAACGCGACCAGGGCCGCCAGGTCGTCGTCGCGCGGTCGGCCCGCGAACACGTCGAGATCACCGAGATCGGCCGGATCGGTCGTCGCTGCCGCAGCGTCGAGAGCACCGTGCTGGCCCCCCGTGATGCCATCGACATCGAGGAGAAAGCCCGCCGCCGTCGTCGCGGCCCGCTCGGAGTCCCAGAGGCTGATCACGCGTGTTTCGCCGCCCGACGCGCGGACGTGGGTGCCGGCGTGGGAATCGTAGTGATCGAAGTTCTCACGGAGGTCGCCGACCGTCTCGTTGAGATCGCTGGCATCGGCATCGGCGGCGAGCGCGAGCACGTACCCCGCGGATTCGGGCTGGTCGACGCCGAACCGCACCAGAATCTGCTCGATTCGATCGGTCTCGTCGAGTGCCTCGAAGGGATCGTCGACCGTGTCGGGGCGCTCGCCCGACGGATGGCCACTCCCCTCGTCGGCACCGGTGGCCCCGTCCTGGTGGTGTGCGTCGGTGCCCGTCTCGCCGTCGGCGTCGCTGGTCCCCTCGCTCGCCCGGGCACCGTCGCCATGGGGATGGCTGCCTGGCCGGGGAGCACTCGATTCCTCGGCGGAATGGCCGCCCGATGTGTCGGCCGCCCCACTCGGTGTGCCGTCCGGCGCGGTCGTGTCGCTCCCGGCGGTGTCGATCGGGTCGCCGGCCACCACGGCAGAAAGGTCCGCTGGCTCGATCCGTCGCCCGAAATAGAACGGGCCGAACTCCGCGAAGCGAGCGGTCGAGGGGTCGAATCGCATCTCGTAGAGCAGGTCTTTCACGTCGGTCGGGTCGTCGGCCCACAGCGTCACGCCCCACTCCTGATCGTCGAGGCCGATCGCGCCGGTGATCATCTGTGTGACCTGGCCGGCGTACTCGCGGCCGATCTCGCCGTGGCGTTCCATGTGGGTCGAGCGCTCCTCGAAGGGGAGATCGTACCAGTTTTGCTCCGGATCGCGGCGCTTGTCCATCGGGTAGAAGACCACGTGTTCGGCGTCGGGAACGTCGGGATAGAGCCGCGAGTCGACGTACTGCTGGATGCCCTCGCCACCCGTGCCCTCGATCGCGGCCTCGAACCGGTCGGTGTAGCCCGACGCCTCGGTGACCGACACGAACGAATCGACGCGATCGGTGATGCGCCCGAGTGCCGAGCGCTCGGTGGATCGGTCGATGGCGTCGATGGCGGCGGTCGTCGGCCGGAGATGGACGAGGAGTAAATCCGCGTCGGCACCGACGATCGTGTAGATGGCGCTCTGTCCCGCGTCGGTGTCGACTACCTCGTCCAGAAACGCCCGGGCGTCGGCGAGCAGGCGTTCGCGCGCTCGCTCGGGGCGGTCGGCCCACCCGTCCCAGTCGATGTCGCGGAAATCGTGGAGGGCGTACCAGCCCTCCGCCGTCGTCGGCGGTTCGCGGCGTTCCATACCGACCGTTCGACGTCACCCACAAGGAAGGTTCCGGCGACAGCGGCCCTCGCCGGAATCGCCCACCCGACAGCGACCCGGACCCACCAGGGAGGGCACACCGACTCCGGGAAACGAACCTACAGCAGGAGGGGGCCGAAGACCATCACGAACACGCCCGCGCCCATGACGAGGCCGATCGAGATGGTGACGACCCGAACCGCCGACCGGGAGTTGAACCGCGTTCGAGAGAGAATCCCCTCCGTCCCGGTGCGCAGAAGGTGGCCACCATCGAGTGGGAACGCCGGGATGCAGTTGAAGATGGCGAGGTTGACATTTATCCAGCCGGTCCAGAACAGGAGATTCGCGACCGCAAAGACCACGCCGTCCATGCCAGCGAGGGGACCCTCGACCACGAAGAAGTTCGCGACGGGGTCGATAAAGCCCGCGAAGCCCTCGCTGCTGGTGACCGGGAGCATCGCCATGAACGGCATGAGCGCCACCAGTCCCAGACGCACCAGGAAGTCGCCCGTGACGAGATCCACCAGTGGCGAGTCGCTGTCGAGGGTATTCGCGTACTGCTGGGCCGGATAGGCGTCGATACCCACGTCGTCGACCGCCGCCGAGCTATAGCCCCCTCGGAGATACACGCCGAGGTGCGGATCGGACGCGTTCTGGGGATCGGCCCCCAGCCGAACGGTGACGGTCTCGCGCTCGCCGTCGAGCGTGTAGTACTCGACTGTGACACGCTCGCCGGGCGAATACCGGGCCGCGGTGAATTCGTCGTTGAACGCAGCGAGAGAGACGACCCGCTCGCCGCCTACGTGGGTGATGACGACCGAATCGTTCCGCCCCAGCCCCGTCGCGTTGCCGAAGGCCCCGTCCTGAGCCGGGGTCGCGAGCGCCCCGATCGGGACCGTCGCCGTCCCGCCCGAGGTTGCGATCCGTGCGAGCGGGTGCTCCCGAACGGCCGCCTCGAACTCCGCTTCGGTGTCGACGGTGGTGCCGTTGACCGACCGAATCGTCGGCCCGCCCGCGGTCTCGATCGGCTCGAACACCGCGGGAATAGCCCGGACGAGCATGACCGACCGGTTCAGCCGGACCTCGCGGCCGTCGGCGAGGCCGACCGTGACGGTCTCCTCGTGTCGGGGGAGGGCATCATCGAAGGCCGACTGATTGGCGACCGCCTCGCCCTCGACGCTGACGATTCGATCGCCGAACGTCAGATTCGCCTGGGCTGCCGGTGATCCCTGATAGGTCTGGCCGATCGGGACGCCGTCGGCGACGGCGATCGACCCCATCACGGGGCCGAACAACAGGACGAGCGTGACGATGGTGATCGCGAAGTTGTTGGTGACGCCCGCGGCGAACATCCGGGCCTGCGCGCCACGATCCGCCGCGCGGCGACTCTCTTCGTCGGGCGCGACGAACGCCCCGAACGGGATCGGGCCGACGAAGACCAGGCCCAGCGAGTCGATGGCGATATCCTCGACCCGACAGAGCAGGCCGTGGCCGCCCTCGTGGACCACCAGCGCGACGAGGAGGCCCGCTACGATCGCGGGCGCCGCCGCCAGCGGCAGATACTCGTTCACGCCGGGGATGATCAACACGTTACGGGGCTGATAATCCAGCTGAACCGACGGATTGCGGAGAATGCCCGCGATCGTCGTCGCGAGAAGGCCAAACATTGCGACCGCCACGACGACGGCGATACCCATCCCGAGGTTCCCCCAGGCCCGCCAGAATCGCTCGGGCGCGGCCAACCGATCGAGGAGGTCACGACCGCGGCCGGTGTGGAGCGTGATCACGGGGCCGCTGACCTTCACCGCCTCGGGCAGGCGACCCGTTCGCTCGGCCCAGATAGCGATCAAAGACACCGCGACGAGACCGACGAGCAACCATGTGAGCGTCCCGACCATCGGTTCGTGGATCGACTGGCCGTGCAAAGAGGGTTGTGTTGGCGGTCGAACTCCCAGGAGCACCCTGCTCGCGACCACCGCCGCGCTACTCCTCGGCGGGAGCGAGTTCGACCAGCGTCAGGTCGCGATCGAGCATGCAGTAGTCGTGCGGCGGTTCACCGACGACCTCCTCGATCGTCCGGCCCTCGTCGAAATCGAGACCGTCGGGCACACAATAGGCGTGACTCGGGCAGTCCGTGTATTCACACGGGCCTTCGAGCGTGACGGTACTCCCCGCGTAGGCGCGCCGACTGGCGACGTTGGCTTCGATCGGCGCGGGTTCGACCTCGACCGCCCGCACTCCGCCGTCGTGGACCGCACAGTCCAGCACGCTGCCGTCCTCGCGAACGTCGGTCACGCGATACCGTCGCCCCTCGACGAGATTGAGACACTGATCGCGATAGGGACACCCCGCACAGCCCTCGGCCTCGCCACGGTAGACGAACTCCTGACCCGGGTCGGCGAGTCGGGTGCCGACGAGCGTGATCGTCGCCATCGTCGGGGGTTCGGCGTCGGTCCCGGTAAGCCCACCGGTCCCGGTCAGTCGGCGCCCCGCCGACCGAACCGCGGCGGTACAGACGGGGCCATCGAAGCGGCCTGACGACGATTACCGACAGATCGAGA
>JBDGTN010000093.1:0-7985 GCA_042216835.1 Halococcoides sp. | reverse complement strand
CAGTCATAGCGATTACTGCGAGTGGTTTCAGCGACGGTGTCGAAAGATGCCGGGGTAGCGGCCATGATCGCCGATCGGGATCATCACAGCGGTAACGATTCGCAGTAATCACTATCAGGCCTCGACCGGCGCGGCGAGGCTGAACACCTGTCGTCGGGCGTCGCGAACGTCCCGGCGGGACTCGACCATCTCGATGTCCTCCAGGCGGTCGAGCGCGTACCGCACGGTTCGATCGGGGAGCAGCGACTGCTCGACGAGTTCGGCCTTCGAGAGCGGGCCGTCGGCATCGAGGACCTTCGCGACGAGTTTGGCACTCGGCGGGAGGTCCCGGAGTCGATCGCGAGCGGACTGGTCGGCGAACGGATCGATCGGGGCGGGGCCGGACTGGTGGGTCGTACTCATATCTCCCGCTGGGCCGAGAATGCGGGAAAAGCTTGTCCATATGGTAGAGGGTAGACCTGGATCACAACAATACGCATATATACACCTAATATTCCGGCCGCCGCCGTGCGAACGGGTCGATCGGTCCCGCGAGACCAGCGATTCGTTCCGGCACGATTTAATGCGACGGGGCCGAACCCGGCGGGCGTGAAGGGACAGGAGTGGTACCAGGCCGACGAGGTCGCCGAGGAGTACGAGGCCAAGCGGTTCTCCCGGGGCGGTCGGCTCGTCGACCGCACGGAGAAGGGGGCCGTCCTCGACGCGCTCTCGCCGGTCGAAGACGATCGCATCCTCGAGATCGCGTGCGGAACAGGGCGATTCTCGGTCGCGCTGGCGGAACGCGGAGCGGACGTGATCGGACTCGACATCTCCGGAGCGATGCTCCGACAGGGCCACGCGAAAGCCGCCGCCGCGGGTGTGCGTCCCGATACCGAATTCCTTCGGGGCGACGCCGCCCGCCTGCCGTTTCCGGACGATCACTTCGACGCCGTGCTGGCGATGCGGTTTTTCCATCTCGTCGACGACCCGGCGGCATTCCTGTCCGAGATCGAGCGTGTGAGTCGACGACAGATCGTTTTCGACACGTTCGATCGACCGAGTCTCCGGTCGCTGTACACGTGGGTCCTGCCGATGGGGTCGCGGCTCTACGGCCGATCCGAGGTTCGAGAACTGCTCGACGATGCCGGAATCCGGCTTGCAAGCGCCAATCACGAGTTTCTCTTTCCCTACGGATTCTATCGACAGATCCCCGCCCAGTTGGCCGACTGGACGTGGGCGCTGGACGAACTGCTCCGGGACCTCCCGGGCGTCGATCGCCTCGCGACTGTCTCGGTCTGGGACTGTCGCGTCGAGGCGTGACCGATCGAGGGGAGGCACAAACACTTAGCCGTCCGCGAGTGTCGATCCGATCGATGGATCGACGACGACAGGTCATACTCTACGCGCTGGCACTTCTCGGATTGCTGATCACAGCGAGCGTGGGGTACAAGATTGCGATGGCGGTCTTCGAGGGCCAGTCCAGAACGATCTGGGAGGCGCTCGTGGTCGTCGTCCAGACGTTCACCACAACCGGGTACGGCGAAGACGCCGCTGCCTGGCAGTCACCGGGCATGCAGATTTTCATGACGTTGCTCATGCTCGTCGGCGTCGTCGCAGTCTTCATGGCGTTGCCGGTGGTCGTGGTCCCCTGGATCGAGGACAGCCTCTCGACGACGGTCCCTCGATCGGTCGATCTGACCGATCACGTCATCATCTGTACGGATAGCGTTCGCGGCGAACTCCTCTTGCCCGAGTTGCACGCCCACGACGTGGCGACGGTGCTCGTCGAGTGCGACCCCGCGACGGCCCGCGAGCGGCACGAGGCCGGGCGGCGGGTGATCGTCGGCGATCCCGAAGATCCCGACGTTCTCGCGGCGGCGAGCGTGCAATCGGCCCGCGGCGTCGTCGCTGATCTCGACGCGGAGGCCAATGCCTCGATCGCGCTGGCCGTCCAGCAGGCACTCGACGGGGCAGACACCCCCGTGTACGCGTTCGCTCACGAGCCCGAACTCGGCGAGTACTACCGGCTCGCGGGCGTCGACGAGGTCTACAGCCCCCGACAGCTCGTCGGCGAAAGCCTCGCGCACAAGGTCACTGCCGCACTCGACATCGATGTCGACGATGTCGTCGAAATCGCCGAGAACTTCGAACTCGCCGAGATACCTGTCCAGCCCGACAGTCATCTCGACGGCGTCCGCGTCGCCGAGAGCCAGATTCGCGAGCGCACCGGCGTCCAGGTCATCGGCGCCTGGTTCCAGGGAGCGTTCGAGATCCCGCCCGATCCCGCGGCCACGATCGACGCCCGGACCGTGCTCCTGGTCGCTGGCGACGACGAGCAGGTTGAATCCGTTCGAGCCCTCGCCCGGGCCGAACGGCGCCGCCAGCGCGGCGGGTCGGTCGTCGTCTGTGGCCGCGGATCGGTCGGATCGACCGTCGTGAACCGCCTCACTGCGGAGGGACTCGCCTGTACGACGATCGACAGCGAGGCGGGATCGGGCGTGGACGTGGTCGGTGACGCGACCGACCCGGAGACCTTCGACCGGATCGACCTCGACGACGTGCGCTCGGTGATCGTCGCTCTGCCGGACGATACGGACTCGATTTTCGCGACGCTCGTCGTTCGCGAACTCGCGCCATCGGTCGAGATCGTCGCCCGGGCGAACGACCCCGATAACGTCCAGAAACTCTACCGTGCGGGCGCTGACTACGTCCTCGCGGTCGCGACGGTGAGCAGTCGGATGGTCGCCGAGTCCCTACTGGGCGAACAGCCGGTCTCGTACGAACAGGGCTACGGCGTCCAGCGTGTCCCTGTGGGCCGGCTCGCCGGCCAGACGATCACCGATCTCGATGTCCGATCGCGGACCGATTGCTCGATCGTCGCCCTCGAACGCAACGGCCGGATCCAGACCGATGTCGATCCCGACACCGAACTCCACCCCGACGACGTGGCGATCGTCGTCGGGCCGGACGAAGGCATCGAAGCAGTCATCGACCTGGCCAGCGGGTGACCGGAACTGGCGACCGGAAGCGGTCGATCCGCGAACGATAGCCGCGACCGCGGTGCTCTTGACTGCGGCCCCACGAGCACGCCCATGCCGACGATCGTCGTGCGAACGCCGCCACCCCACCCGGCGGCGGTCGCAGACGGCTCTCTCGGGGACGCACTGGACGAGGACACCCGCGTAGCGCTCCGGGAAGCGCTCCTGTGTGATGCCTGCCGGGCCGTCGCAGCGAGCGGGAGCGATCCGCTGGTGACCGTCGAACCGATCGCAGGCGACCGCGCGGACGACCGGGCACTCGACGCGGTCGAGGCCGCGCTGGATCGCGGACTGGAGACCGCTCCGCGCGTCGAGCCACAGGTCGGATCGACGCCATCGGCCCGACTCGGCAACACGGTGACCCACCTGCTCGACGAGCGGTCCAGCGTCGGCGTGGTCTTCGCGGGCGCGATCGTCGATCGATCGACGCTCGATCAGGCCACGATCCAGTTACGGACCGCCGACGTGGTGCTCGGGCCGGCCCCCGGCGGTCGACTGGCCTACGCGGGCTTCGTCGACCCCATCGACTTCGAGAGTGCGCTCGACGCGCCGGCGATCCGCACGGTCGCCGACCGGGCCGAGGAGGCCGATCGCGAGACGACCACGATCGATCTCCGCCCGCGCGTGACCGATCGCGAGACGCTGGCCGACGTGACCGCGCTCGTCGAGGCGCGCCGACGCGCAGGCGATCGGGTCCCCGAGACACTCGCGGCCTGGATCGAGGAGTTCGGGCCGGTCGGCGAGTAACATGGTCGCCGCCGCAACGGGATCGACTCCCGATCCGATCGAGTCCCGGTCCCGATCGCCTCGCCAGCCCCGAACGGACGATTCAAGGGCCTCGCAATCGTCCCGACCGGTATGCACCCAGGCGACCGGATCGCTCTCGATCGGGCCGGCGAGTCCGTCGAGGGCGTCCTTCTTCCATCCTCGACCGACGACCACCTCGTCGTGAAACTCGACAGTGGCTACAACGTCGGCGTCGATCGCGCGGCGGCCGATCCCGAGATCCTCGAACGCGACGTTCACGATGTCGAGAGCGCACAGGCCGAGACCGGCGACTCCGCCGTCGAGTTCGACGACGAGTTGCCGACGATCGCGCTGATCTCGACCGGCGGGACGATCGCCTCCACCGTGGACTACCGCACGGGCGCAGTCACCGCCCAGTTCGACGCCGAGGACGTGCTGCGGGCGGTCCCGGAACTCGCCGGACGGGCGAACTACCGCGGACGGGTCGTCGCGAACATCCTCTCGGAGAACATGACGCCCAGCGTCTGGGCCGACCTCGCCGAAGCCATCGCCGAGGAAATCGCCGCTGGCGCGGACGGTATCGTCGTGATGCATGGCACAGACACGATGGCCTATACCGCGAGTGCGATCGCTTTCGCGCTCGACGTGCCGGTCCCGATCGTGTTCACCGGCAGTCAGCGTTCGGCCGATCGACCGTCCAGCGACAACGTGATGAACGCAGTCTGTGCGGTCGAGGCCGCCAAAAGCGACGCCGCGGAGGTCCTGATCTGCATGCACGACGGGCCGAGCGACGACCGGTGTGCGCTCCACCGCGGGACGCGCGCCCGGAAGAATCACACCTCGCGACGCGACGCCTTCGAGACGGTCGGCAGAGCACCGATCGGTACCGTGGAGTACGCGACTGGCGAGGTCTCCTACCGCCGGCCAGTCGCCGAGCGCGGCGGTGAGATCGATCGATCGATCGGATTCGAGGAGAGCGTCGAACGCGTCACCTTCGCACCGGGCAGCGATCCGGGCGTCCTGGAGGCGGTCGACGACAGCGCGGGCATCGTCGTCGAGGGCACGGGCCTGGGGCACGTCAATCGCGAGTGGATCGAGGCGATCGACGCGATCGCACCCGAAACCCCGGTCGTGATGACCAGCCAGTGCGTCGAGGGTCGGGTCTGCGATCGGGTCTACGACACCGGTCGGGACCTGCTGGAGGCGGGCGTCATCGAGGCGGGCGATACGCTCCCCGAGACAGCGACGGTGAAGCTGATGTGGGCGCTCGCCAATCGCGCGGACGTACCGGCGACGATGGAGGAATCCGTCGCGGGCGAGCGCACCGAGCGATCGGTCCCCTGGACCTGAGGGCAAGACCGAGCCAGCGGTCTCCGAGACCAGTGCCGTTTTGATCGGAGCGCTCCACGCCCCGGTATGAGCGGCGTCGAGGCCGTCCTGCTGGATCTCGACGACACGATCTGTGAGTACCGCCGGAGTGCCGACGATATTCTGGCGGTCGCGTTCGATCGCGTCGGCGTCGAACCCTTCTTCGACGGGCAAACCTACTACGAGCAGTTCGTCGAGCACACCGACGAGGGCGAGAGCGTCGAGGCAATTCGCCGGGTCACGTTCGCCGACCTGGCTCGCGAGGCGGGCCACGACCCCGCGACGGGTCGGGCGATCGCCGACGCGTTCGCCGCCGAGCGAGACCACAGAAACGTGCGTTTTCTCCCCGGCGCAGACCGGGCGATCGAGCGGCTGGCCGATCGATATTCGCTCGGCCTGGTGACCAACGGTGGCCCCGACATGCAGACCCAGAAGCTGGACGGTCTCGGAATCGCCGATCGGTTCGACGCCACGGTCTTCGCGGGCACCGACGCCGACCCGAAACCCGCGCCCGACCCGTTCCACCGGGCGCTGGGGGCGCTCGACGTGCCGGCCGATCGGGCTGTCCACGTGGGCAATTCTTTGGTCTCGGACGTTCCCGGCGCGCAGGCGGCGGGCATCGAAGCCGCCTGGCTGGCCGACGGCTCCGATCACGCCGGCCGGCCCGATTACGTGCTCGACTCGATGGCCGAGCTGGTCGATCCACCGTGGGCATGAGCGTGAGCGGACGCAACTGGGCCCGGCGGGGCTGGCGGGCGATCGGGGACGTGCCGATCACCGTCGCGATGGTCGTGGGGACGAGTTGGCTGTTCCTGTGGGGCGGGGTCACCGACACCGCGCTCGCGGTCCGTCCGGTGACCTTCCTCAATCCGCTGTGGTATGCGATCAGCATGGTCGTCCACGACGGCTGGGGCCACTTCGCCGGAAACATGGTGCTGTTCGTGCCGTTCGGCGTCGTCTTGACGTGGCTGACGAGCAATCGCCACGTCGCTGTCGTGATCGCCGTCGCCCACGGCCTGTCGAATTTCGTCTGGGTGGCGACGGTCTTCGGGCCAGCGATCGGCACCAGTGGCGCAGCCCTCGGTGTGATGGCGGCTGCACTCGTGCGATCGACCGGCGTGGGCCTCCAGCACTTCTCCACCGAGACGCGATTCGTCGCGGTGGTCGGCCTGCTCGCGCCCCTTCTCGCGGGCCTGTTCGTCATCGCCGTGGCGGCGGGCGCGAGCCCGATCGCCCACTTCGCGCACGTCTTCGCATTTCTGTTCGGCGGCGCGACCGAGGCGATGTACGTTCTCTCGACACCTGACACGAGCGATCGGTCGATTCCCGTCGATGTTGGCCGGTAGTTCTCGATCCACCCTGTCAATGCCCCCCGACCGGCACGGTTTTCCCGCCCGCGGTCCTCGCGGCGCACGTGAGCGACAATCCCACCGCCACGCTGCATTTCAGCGAGGGCGACGTCGAGGTCGAACTGTTCGCCGAACGAGCGCCACGGACCGTCGAGGCCTTCATCGATCACGCCACCGAGTCCGACTACGAAGACGGCGAGATTGGCCCGGGCGAGGGCGCCTGGGAGGACCCCGAAAGCGGGGAGAAGCGCGTCGACCCGATCTACGACGATATCGAGGTCCACCGCGTCATCGACGACTTTATGATCCAGACCGGCGATCCGACGGGGACCGGTCGCGGCGGGCCCGGGTACACGTTCGACGACGAGTTCCACGACGAGTTGCGCCACGACTCGGCGGGGACGCTCTCGATGGCCAACCGGGGCCCGAACACCAACGGATCGCAGTTTTTCATCACGCTCGACGCGACGCCACACCTCGACGACAAACACGCCGTCTTCGGCGAGGTCGTCGACGGCATGGACGTTGTCGAGTCGATCGGATCGGTCGACACCGACGCCCAGGACAACCCGAACGCCGACATCGTCCTGGAGTCGGTGACGGTCGAGGAGTAGGCGACTCCGGGCCCTGACGAGTCCGTTCGAACCACCCACACCACCGAATTGGCCCGGAACGTTTTCACGGTCGTCTCGCCACCTGTCAATCATGTCGTCAGAGAGTGAGTCCATCGTGACCATCGACGGCGATCGGGTGATCGTTCGAGAGGCCCACATCGAGGACGCCGAAGTTGCGAACTATCTCTCGGAGGTCGATCCCGAGCGGCGAGCGGAGGCCTTCGAGCGGGCGCTCCGGGTCGGCGTCGTGACGCTCGGACTCGGCACAACGAGCGAGAAAGAGGAGTTCGTCGAGCGTCGATTCGAGGAGTTGCACCGTGACTTCGAGGCCGAGATCGAACGGATCGAAGAGCAGGTCGAGGAGACGTTCGGTGACGACGGCGAACTGCCCCGGACGCTCGAGACACATCTCGGCGAGGACGGATCGCTCCGAACGCACATCGAGCGTGCGTTTGGCGAGGACGGCATCTTTGCCGAGCGGCTGGACGAGGAACTCGGCGAGGACGGCGAACGCATCCAGGCGGCGCTCGACCCCGACCGCGAGGGAACGCCCACGCACCGACTCAAGACGACGCTTCAGGAGCAGATCGAGCGCCTCAGGGACAAGATCGAGGAGGAATCGACGACGGAGCAACTGAAACAACGAACGACGCTCAAGGGCGAGGACTTCGAGGAGACCGAGGGCGAGTTGCTGGACGACCTCGTCTACGGGACGAGCCACGAGGTCGACCACACCGGCGAGGAGGTCGGCGAACTGACCGACCGGAAGGTCGGCGACTACGTCATGACGCTGGCCGAGACGGGGCAGCGCATCGTGATCGAGGCGAAAAGCGACCAGAGTTACATAGCCTGTTGTACGATTTCGAAATTGACTAATCGTATTAGTGTTG
>JBDGTN010000125.1:0-8132 GCA_042216835.1 Halococcoides sp. | reverse complement strand
GAATCGCAAAAACACCCACTTGATTGCTCACGGACTTGTGTCCGACAGTATCAGGTCCCGGCCCCAGACGGGGCCCTGTTCGACGGCCGCGAACCGCGGCCGGACCTAAACCTTTAACCGCGCCAGCGCCGGTCTATCGGACATGGCTTTTGACGGTCTCCTGGAAGACCCCGTCATCCAGAAGTACCTCCACGAACTCGTGGGGCCGACGGGGATGCCGGTCGCCGCCGCACCGCCGGATGGCGAAGTGACCGACGAGGAACTCGCCGAACAACTCGATCTGGAGTTGAACGACGTTCGCCGGGCGTTGTTCATCCTCTACGAGAACGACCTCGCGAGTTATCGGCGCTTGCGCGACGAGGATTCGGGCTGGTTGACCTACCTCTGGACGTTCGAGTACCAGAACATCCCCGAACAGCTGGAATCGGAGCTGCATCGCCTGCTGGACGGCCTCGAACGCCGCCGCGAATACGAGACCGACCACCAGTTCTACCTCTGTGAGCAGTGCGGCATCCGCTTCGAGTTCGGCGAGGCGATGGACGTGAACTTCGAGTGCCCCGACTGCGGCAGTTCGCTCCAGGACATGGAGAACACCGCGCTCGTCGAGGCGATGAACGGCCGGATCGAGGCGTTGCGTGACGAACTCAACGTCGAGCAGGTGGCCTGATGGTCGTCCTCGCGAGCAAGGTCACGGTCGGCGGCGATGCCCGCGAGCGCGCGCTCGACGGTCTGGAGAGCATGGTCGCCGACGAAATCGGAGAGCTGGATGTCGAGTACGCAATCGGCGTTCGCGACGACGACTTCCCCTCGGTGACGATCGAGGGGTCAGACGCCGCCGTGGCGCGCGCGGCACTCGGCGAGCAGTGGGGGACGATCACGCCCCAGCTGACCGACGGCGAGGTCCACGTCGGGACGCTCGAGGCGTGGGACGACGATTCGATCGTTCTCGATGCGGGCCAGCGCGTCCGGATCCCTGCCGATCGACTCGGCCTCGGCGAGGGCGATCCCTCCCGGATTCGACGCCGGTTCGGACTGGTCCAGCACCTCCCGATGCGTTTTGTCGCGGGCGACCCGCCGCGACTCGCCGACGCCGAGCGCGACCGACTGTTCGAGTGGACGCGTGGCGACGGCCGGGTCAACGCGAATAGCGTCACGCGATCGGAACTGCGGGCGACGATCAACCGTGCGGGTCACGCCGAGGACATCGTCACGATCGAACGGCTCGGCCTCCTCGAACAGAGCGTCGTCTGTGCGCCCGAGACGGCGCCGCCGGGGCTGATCGCATCGATCGGAAAGTATCTTCCCGCGGAGATGCTCGCTGTCACGCCATGAGGCGCGCGCTGGCCCTCATAGCGGTGCTCGCACTCCTCGCGCTCGCTGGCTGTACGGGGACGGTCTCGAAGGCCGACCTCGCCGAAAACGCGACCTACGACTGGTCGACGACCGAACCCGTCCAGCTGACCGTCGCGGGCGACACCTATCGAGCGGTCTATACGTTCGAGAACCGATCGACGGTCGAACTCTACACGCGTGACCCGCTGGGCCAGGAACACCCGCTTCCGATTTCGGCGCTGTACTTCCGCGCACCGAACGGGACCGTCTACAATCACACGGTCATCGAGGTCACCGAGACCGGTCGTCGCGTCCGCCTCCAGTTGCCCAATCGGACGGGCCAGTTGGCCGTTTCAGCCCCAGTGAGCGGCGAACGCCTCACCGCGCGGACCGTGCGCACCGGCGCGTATCGCGTCCGTCTCCCGCCGAACGCGACGGTCGGCCTGCCGGTGCTTTCACGGGTCCATCCGGGCAACTACACCGTCGAGCGGTCGGGCAACCGGACGGCGGTCGTCTGGAGCAACGTCACCAGCGACCGGGTCGCCGTGCAGTACTATCACGAGCGCGATCCACTCCTGCTGGTCGCGTTCGTCGCGGCCGTCCTCCTCGTGATCGGGGCAGGTGGCGCGTACTACCTGCTCACGTTGCGTCGCCTGGAGCGGCGCCGGGCCGAGGCCGGACTCGACATCGAGCGCGAGTGATCGGTCCGGGCGCGGGTGACCCGACTGTCGTCACCGCGACCGGACAATCGTCGCCGGGTCTTTGAACGTGGACCGCCGAGGGGCGCGCATGGAGGTGGGCATCGTGACCGTCGGTGACGAACTGCTGGTCGGCGACACCGTCAACACCAACGCCGCGTGGCTCGGTCGGCACCTTCACGAACGCGGTGCTGACCCCGCTCGCGTGACCGTCGTGGCCGATCGTGCCGACGACATCGTCGAGGCGGTGAATCGCCACCGCGACCGCTTCGATGCCGTGATCGTCACCGGTGGGCTGGGACCGACGCCCGACGACCGCACGATGGCTGCCATCGCCGAGACGTTCGATCGCCCGATGGAGCCCCACCCCGACGCGATCGCCTATCTCGAATCCGAGCGCGGTTATTCCGCCGACGAACTGGCTGCCGACACCGTGGCGCTCCCGGCCGGAGCGCGCCACTTGCCCAATCGCGAGGGCGTCGCCCCCGGGGCGGTCGTCGAGAACGTCTATGTCTTTCCCGGCGTGCCCGCGGAGATGCGGGCGATGTTCGAGACCGTCGAGAGCGAATTCGGCGGGACGCGCCCCGAAATCGCGGTCGTCCGCGTCGAGGGCCACGAGTCCGAACTCCTCGCGGTGATCGAGGGCGTCCGCGATCGGTTCGACGTGCGCGTCGGCTCGTATCCGGGTGATGTGGTGCGGATCAAGCTCACGGGAACCGATGCCGACGAGGTCGCGAGCGCGGCGGCGTGGGTTCGCGAGCGCGTCGAGACGGCCGCGTGAGTCGTCGAGAGGACCGAGTAAGTCGTTGAGAGGGTCGAGTGACACGGCGGTTTTCGAGACGGTCGGGGACCATCACTCCACGATATCGCTTGGCGATCGTCACTCCACGACGTCGAATTCCGCCATCATTTCGTCGATGGTGCCGATGAGCCCGTCGAGATCTTCATTGGTCGCTTCGAGCCCTTCGAGTTCGTCCTGAATCAGGTCGGCGGACTCGGTCAGTTCGTCGACCGCGGAGGCGATCTCCTCTGCGCTCGTCGCCTGATCTTCGGTGACGCGAGCCATCTCGCTGACGCCCTCGACGGTACGCCCAATAACGTCGCGGATCTCTTCGAGCTGATCGTGGACGTCCGCGATCTGGTCGTGGCCCTCGGCGACTGCCGTCGAGGTCTCCTGGAGGGTCTCGACCGTTCCAGTGGCGTTTTCCTCGACGCGTTCGATCATCGACTCGATCTCCGTGGCGCGCTCCTGGGACTCCGTCGCGAGTGACTTCACCTCGTCGGCGACGACTGCGAAGCCCTCGCCTTTCGCGCCGGCCCGGGCGGCCTCGATCGAGGCGTTCAGCGCGAGGATGTTCGTCTGTTCGGCGATGTCGTCGATCACGTCCACGACTGCGTCGATCTCGTCGAGCTGGGCGCGCAGGTCTTCCATGTCCGAGACGGCCTCCTCGGCAGTCGTCTCGACGCCGTCCATCGTCTCCATGGCCTCTTCGGCGGACGCCGTTCCCTCGGTGACAGAGGACTCGGCCGAATCGCTCAACCCCTCGATTTCGTCGGTCGTCGAGGCGATCTCCTCGATCGCGGCGCTCAGGTCCGACACCTCGCTGGCGACGTCGTCGGTCTTCTCGACCTGATCGTCGGCGAGCGTTTCGATGTCGTCGACAGTGTCGGTTACCTCCCGGGTCGCGTCGGTCAGCGTGCCGACCGTGGATTCGAGGCGGTGCCACTGCTGGGTCAGAAGCTCTTCTTTCTCGGCGCTCTCCTGTTGTTGGTCCTCGTAGTGGCCGACGAGTTGCTGGATCGCGATCTGCATGTGGACCAGCGTCTCGCCGAGCTGGGCGATTTCGTCGTTCTCGATAGTGCTGGTGTCGAAATCGGCGTCGAGATTTCCGCTCGCGATCTTTTTGACGTGTTCGGTCACTGCTTCGATCTCGGAGCGACAGACGTCGATGCGCTCCTCGGTGGGCTCTGAGTCACTCATGAGTAGTCTCCTGTGTGGCCTCCTGCAATCGTCCGGTCGCGCTCGCGGGGGGCGCTGCACTCCTCGCGACGTTCGTCGAGAGCCGTTCGGATCGCGGCCCGGACGGGGTCGACGGCGGCTCGAACCGCCGGCGAGAGCGTCTCCGAGAGCTCGACCTGGGGGCGATCGTCGGCGGCGATGCCGACCAGAACGGCCTCGACGGTCGGGGCGGGCCGGGCGTCGTGCCGGGCCAACTCGAGGAGGCGACCGAGCGAGAGCTCGTGCGAGAAATCAGTGTCGTCCTCGTGGGCGGCGATCGATGCCGCGTCCTGGTGCCACCACTGCCCGACCGCGTCGGCCTCGACCGGGACGGCGTCGACGACGATCGCGCGATCGTATCCGGCGAGCAGATCCACGAGGCGCACGTCCGAGAGGATCGTCACTCGCCGATCGACCCCCGGCGGGACTCTCAGGCCCGACACGATCGCGTGGCCCACCCGGTCGTCGCCGCGGGTCGGGTTGCCCAGGCCGAGGACGAGCGTGTCCCCCGTCACTCGACGGTCCTCCGGTGGGTCCCCTCGTGATCGTAGAGCCGAACCGTGAGTGGCGTCTCGCCGACGGCGGAGTGTGTCGCACACGCCAGACAGGGGTCGTACGCCCGGAAGGCCATCTCGACGCGATTGAGCAGGCCCTCCCGGGGCTCTGGCCCGTCGATCAGTTCCCGGGCGGCCCGCTCGACCGCGCGGTTGATCGCGGGAATGTTGTGATTGGTCGGCACCAGACAGTCGACCGAGGCGGCGGTGCCGTCGGGGGCGGCCTCGTAGCTGTGGAACAGCGTTCCGCGCGCGGCCTCGACGGCTCCGACGCCCGCCGTCGGATCACCGTCGGGCACTCGTCGGAGGTCGTCGCCGGCGATCGCGGGGTCGCTCGCGAGTTCGTTCGCGCGCTCGGCGGCGTACAGCAGTTCGATCAGTCGCGCCCAGTGGGCCGCCAGGGTGTGATGGCAGGGCTGGGGGAGCGTCGCCCGAAACTGCTCGTAGGCCGACTGCGCACCGGGCGTCGCGAACCCGTCGGCGACGTTGATGCGTGCGAGCGGGCCGACCTGATAGCATCCGCCAACGTCGCCGTCGAGACCGGGCCAGCCCTCCGCCTGCAGGTACGGGAGCGTCGGGTACGACCACGGCACGGCGCGCTCGTCGAGGATCTCGTCGTATCGGGCGGGGTCGGTCTCGGTGCGAATCGCGCCCTCGGGATCGATCACGCGGAGGTCGCCGTCGAACAGCGTGACCTGCCCATCGCCATCGACGAGACTCAGGTAGTTGGTCCGCTGGTAGTAGACGTCCTCGCCGGTCAGGAGTGCGCGATAGCTGTCGTCGGCGAGCACGAGCTTCTCGAACAGATCGAGCGATCGCTCCGCGAGCGTGACGAATTCCTCGGTCGTCGCGACGATGTCGGCCCGCTCGCCCGGATCGATGCCGTTGGAGACGCCGCCCGGCAGGCCGAACACGGGGTGGATCGCCCGCCCGGCGATCGATTCGAGCAGTTCGTGAGCCTCCCGTCTGGCCCGGGCGACGGCGGTGACAAGCTCCTCATCGAGATGCTCGGCGAGGCCCAGAATGTTGCGCACGTCCGGGGCGGCCTCTGGCCCCATCACGAAATCGGGGGCCGCGAGATAGTAGAAGTGAATCAGGTGATCCGCGAAGTGCGAGATGGTGTAGAGCAACTCTCGCACGGATCGCGCGGTCGGCGTCGGCTCGACGTTCCAGACGCCGTCGACGGCCTTCGTCGCCGCCATGTGGTGGGGCCAGGGGCAGATCCCACAGATCCGCGGCGCGATCCGGGGCAGTTCCTCCAGCTGGCGGCCCTCGGTGAACGCCTCGAACCCGCGGAGTTCGGTCGTCTGGAAGTATGCCCGGTCGACCGTGCCGGACTCGTCGAGGTGGATGTCGATTTTCGCGTGGCCCTCCAGGCGCGTCGCGTTCTCGATCTGAATCGTCTCGCCCGCCTCGTGTTCGTTCCAGTCCGGATCGTCGCGCTCAGGCATTGCGATCACTCCTGACGAACGCCCGCAGCGAGGAGTCGGGCAGGCTGAAGTAGTGGGTCAGCCCCGCCCAGTCTGGCTGGTCGGCGACGAGGTCCGCGACGGCGTCGGCCTCGCGCGGTTCGATCAGCGAGCCGAGACTCGATGCGAGTTGTGCGCCCACGTCGCCGGTCGACTCCGCAACGCCGTAACAGCCCCGGCAGGGCACGTTCACATCGGGACAGCGGGCTCCACACCCGGCCCGGGTCAACGGGCCCAGACAGACCACGCCCTGGTCGAGCAGACAGTCCTCGTCGGGAACCGTCTCGTGAACCCGATCCAGCGCCGCCAGATCGCGTTCTTCGATCGTCCGCGAGCACTCCCGGCAGACGTGATCATCGCCGGCGATGATCGTCCCCGGCGGCGGGAGGTCGCCCTCGATTGCAGACAGGAGGAACTCGACGGTCCAGCGCTTCGAGGGCGGACAGCCCGGAACGGTGTACTCCACGTCGACGACGTCGGCGAGTCGATCGACGTGCTCGCGGAGCGTGGGGAGTGAGAGCGTGCCACTGTCGACGACCGTTTCGGCCCGCGGTGGCTCGCCCCCCGCGATGCGGTCGTCGCCATATTTCGTGTCTGTGACGTGTTCGGCCCCCTCGAAGTCACTCAGGCCGGGAATCCCGCCAAGTTGTGCACACGCCCCGAACGCGACCAGCACCTCGCTCCGGTCCCGGACGAGTTCGGCGATTGCCTCGTGTTCGTCCTCGCGGATCGCGCCGTTGAACAGACACACGTCCATCCCGTCTTCTGGCAGGGCCTCGAGGTCCGCGCGCTTGAAATCGGTCGCCAGCGGCCAGATCGCGATGTCGATGTACTCGCCGAGATCGAGGAGCGTCTCGCCCAGATCGACGAATGTTGCGTCGCAGCCGCCACAACTGCCCGTCCAGTAGATTCCGACGGTCAGCGCCTCGTTTGGGTCCTCCCAGGATTCGATCCGGTTGCGGGCGTACGCCTGGAGGTCGCGATCTGGATCTGGCGGTGTGAGTCGATCGGAACTCACGTCTGGCCCTCCCGGGGGACGGGCCCCAGATCGCGAACGGTCGCGACCATCTCGCGAGCGATCGCGGCGTAGCGTTCGCCCTCGTCGGCCGAGACCCAGTCCAGTTGCACCCGGTCGGGATCGACGCCCAGGCCCTCGAACGTCGGCGTGGCAATCTCGTGGCGGCGCAGCGTCTGATAGTTTCCGGTGCGGTAGTGACAATCCCCGGGATGACAGCCCAGCACGAGCACGCCGTCGGCCCCCGCTGCGAGCGCCGTCGCGACGAGGTCGTAATCGACGCGGCTGGAACACAGCACCCGGACCGGGAGAATTGCGGACGGGACCGACGCCCGCGATCCGCCCGCCGACTCCGCGCCGCCGTACGAACACCAGTTACACAGGAAGGTGACGACCAGCGGCGTCCACTGTTCGTCGGGGTCACCATGGCAGTCCTCGGTTGCTGGGTCGACCGCTCCTGTTCGACCGTCCACGCCGCGATCGTCGATGGCCGCTTCGAGCGCGGCGGCCCGATCGTCGCCGTCGAGGGTGATTGTGTCGGTCATCGCTGGAGCACTCCCTGGATTTCGGCTCGAAGCTGATCCGTTCGAAACGCTCGCTGGTCGATCGCACCCGTCGGACACGCCGCAACGCACGCGCCACAGCCTCGACAGAGTCGATCGCCCAAGACGGCGACGCCGCGATCGTCGTCGCGATCGATCGCGTCGTAGGGGCAGGTCTCGATGCAGATCCGACAGCCGGTGCACCGATCCTGATCGATCGTGGCCCGTCGGGGCTCGATCTCGAGTTCGCGCCCGGGGACGGCCCGGGACAGCACCTCGCCGACGGCGGCGACGCTCGTGGTCAATCCGTCGCGTTCGCCGATCGGTCCGGCGGCGGGGCCGGCGACGAAGATGCCGTCGCGTGCCTCCGTGGTCGACTGCCAGGGCTGGGCGACCGAGACGAATCCCGCGTCGCGGTCGAGATCGAACGCGTCTGCGATCGCGTCCAGTTCCTCGGGTGGGCCGGTCCCCATCGCGAGTACGACCGCATCGACGGTCAGCGACGTGGCCTCGCCGTCGCGCG
>JBDGTN010000021.1:0-8133 GCA_042216835.1 Halococcoides sp. | reverse complement strand
CGGCTCGAACTGAGCGACGAACCGGGGGAACTTCTCCGGACACTCGAACCGATCGCCGAGAACGGCGGCAATCTACTGAGTATCTTCCACGAGCGTGGGAACCTCACACCGAGAGGGCACATCCCCGTCGAGGTCGACCTGGAGGCCGCGCCCGAGCGATTCGACGAAATCGTCGCGGCGTTGCGCGACGCTGGCGTGAACGTCATCCAGGCCGGCCAGGAGCGCTACAGCGAGGAACTGACCGTCCTGCTGATGGGTCACCTCGTCGAAACTGACCTCTCGGATACGCTCTCGCGACTCCAGGAGGAAAACGGCGCGGTCGTCGATCTCTCGCTGTCGGCCCCCGAGGGCTCGGGTGACGTGTCGAGTGCGCGCTTGCGTCTGAAGACCGAGTCCGGTGCGGTCGAGAAGACACTCGACGCCGTCCGGTCGGTCGCTGACGAGAAGGGCCTGCACGTCGTCGAACCGCTCGCGCCGGGGGGTGAGGCCTGATGGACCTCGCGATCATGGGCACCGGCACGGTCGGGGGTTCGGTCGCCGAACTGGCCGCCGACTACGGGCACAGCGTCACCGCGATGGCCAACGTCGCGTCGGCGGCGATCGATCCGGCGGGCATCGACGTTGCAGCGGCCCTCGACCGGCAGGCAAGCGAGGGCGAGAGCGCACTCGGCGACGCCGACCCAGAGGCGGTGCTCGACGCCGACTACGACGCACTCGTCGAGGTGACACCCGTGACGCTCGACGACGCTCAGCCAGGCTTCGGCCACGTCGAGGCCGCACTCGACCGCGACAAACACGTCGTGCTCGCGAACAAGGGCCCCATCGCGGAGCGGTACGCCGACGTGCGCGCCCTCGAACGGGCGAGTGCGGGCGAGGTGCGCTTCGAGGCGACCGTCGCGGGGGCGATTCCCGTGCTCTCGACGGTCGAGGACTACGGACCCGACAAGATCACTGCCGCGCGCGGCATTCTCAACGGCACGGCGAACTTCATCCTCTCGCGGATGGCCGCCGAGGGACTGGGCTACGAGCACGTCCTCGCCGAGGCCCAGGACCTGGGGGTCGCCGAGACCGATCCCGCCTTCGATGTCGAGGGCACTGACGCCGCGCTGAAGTGTGTCATCCTCGCGAACGTGCTGGCCGGGGGCGAGCGGACCTATACGCTCGACGATGCCACCGTCGAGGGCATCCAGAACGTTCCCGGCAGTGCGCTCGACCTTGCGGGAGAAGACGGTCGGACGATCCGGCTGATCGGCGAAGTCGCCGACGGCGAGGTCCGGGTCGGGCCGCGACTCGTGCCCGAACACAGCGAACTCGCCGTGACGGGCACGACCAACATCGTCCAGCTCGAGACCGCGAACGCGGGCCGGCTCAACCTCTCGGGGCGCGGGGCTGGCGGGCCCGAGACAGCGAGTGCGATCCTCGCCGACATCGAACGGCTCTCCGAGTGAGGGCAGTGCGACGACCCGATGCGTGTCGACACGGCCGTCGCGGTCAGACCATCTGGAACAGCGCCATCACGTCCTGCAGGCTGATCGACCCGTCGCCAGTGAAGTCGTAGGCGGCGGTGTGATCGGTCACGACCGATTGGTCGGAGTGCTGGAAAAAGGCGTTCACGTCCGGGAAGTCGACATCGCCGTTGGCGTTGAAGTCCTCGTGACGGCCGTCACCGTCGTTGTCCTGCGGGACCGTGCCGTCGATGGGGTCGAGCGTCGTCCGCTTGTCGGTTATGCTTCCGGACGCTTCGACCGAGCCGATGTCCTGATTGTCGGTGAGGTTGACGCCGACGAAGTCGGAGAACTCCGCCGTCGCGAGCGTGCCGGCGGCGTGACTGGTCACCGCCAGGCCGACCTGCAACTGGTCGGGCAGTGACAGCTCCATCGTCGCGAGCAGCGTCCACTGCTTGCCGTCGGGCGAGGAGTACGCGCGCAGTTGATCGCCCGAGCGCTGCAGGCGCTGCCAGGCGTGATCGGTCGTCCCGCCGGCAACCTCGCTTTCACCGCTCGCGCCCGAGGTGAGACTGACCGATTCCGCTCCCGCTTCGGGCCGCCACTGGACGGAAGTGTGCTCTAGTGTCCGGCGGATCATCGCGTTCGCTGCCCCGGCGTCCATCCCGGCACGGGCCATCAGCCCGGCTTTCGCGTACTCGTGGGTGTTTTCGATACTCGTGACCTGCACCGAGACGTCGAAGTCGCCGGTGACCTGACCGGCGTAGAAGTGCCCGGCGTCGGCGGTGCCCCAGATGTCCGCGCCCGCACCCTCGACCGTGATCGTGCCCTCGGCGGTGCGCGGTTCGGTGGGCACGAGACGCCAGCGCTGGTGGTCGGGCACGTCCTCGTTCCACTCCCACACCTGGACGGTCGCGCCCTCCTGGGTCGACTGCTCGGCGACCTCGAGAACGAGGGTCTTCTCGTCGGCGTGGGCGGGGATCACCTGGTAGGTGCCGTCGTCGAGCGGTTCGAGCGACCACCGCTGGTTCGCCCCGTCCGTGGGTGACCACTGCTGGACGTTCGTACCGTTTTTCACCGACGACTCGCTGACGTCCAGAACCTTCCCGGAGTGGGCCGCGACGAGTTCGTACTGACCGTCGCCCACAGACGACAGTTCCCACTGCTGGAAGGGCGCGTCCGAATCGCTCGCCTGGATAACGTCTGCGCCGTCGGATTCGGACCCGTTGGCGACCGAGAGGACCTGCCCCGAATTGACATTGACGAGCTGGTATGTGTCCTCGGGAACGTGCGGGACGTTCGGCGGACGGGGCGGGATCGGTCCGGCGCCGATGGGCCGAATGTGGGGCGTCGGTGGACCGTCCATCTCTTGCCCGATGTAGAAGCTCGGATGAGGGGGCTGGTTGTACGCGACGTTCTGCCAGGCGATCGCACACCGATACTGCGTGTCGTGCATCAGCGTGTAGAGCCGGTGGTCGGTCTCGTAGGGTGTCGCGAACAGCCGGATCGCCTCGTTGTCCTCACGGCGCAGCAACACCTCCTCGCGCCAGTCGCCGAGGAGGTCCCCCGAGAGACACGGGGTCTTTTTCGTCCCGTTGTTCGAGGCGACGCCCCCGAAGTCTTCGACCGTCCGCGCGGTGTCGGCTCCCGGATCCCACTCGCCGATCCAGGTGCCGTCGAGTAGCTCCCGCTTCAGGTCGCCTTTCCACCACGCGAGGAAGTTCTTCGGACCGGGTGTACTGCCGACGGCCTCGCCCGTTTCGGCGTCGCGGAGGCCGTTGTCGGCCGAGGACCAGGCCTCTGCGCCCTGGCTCGACGGATCGATATTGCCTGCCACCCCGCGTCCGATGTCCCCGCTTTCGCCGCTGAACCAGAGCGGTTCGCCGGTCGCTGCGTCGCGCATCGCTTCGCCCATATTGTCGGTTTCGCCGGGCCCGAAGATCTCCAGGCCGTCGCGGTCGGGGGCGAAATCGCCAACGTGGAGCGCGTCGCCGTGGCCCCAGCCAGTCGTGTGCAGGCCGGTGCCGTCGTGATCGATCACGCACTGCCCGTAGACGATTTCGTCGCGACCGTCGCCGTCACAGTCGGCGATGCTGAGATTGTGGTTGCCCTGACCGGCGTAGTCGGGCCATCCGTCGGCCGTGTCGAAGTACCACCGCTGGGTTATCTGCTCGCCGTCGAAATCGAAGGCGGCGAGCGCGCTCCTGGCGTAGTATCCGCGACACTCGATGATGCTCGGTGTCTCGCCGTCGAGGTAGGCGACGCCCGCGAGGAACCGCTCGCCACGGTTGCCATAACAGTCCCCCCAGTTACAGATGTTACCCCTGGCGGGCTCGAAATCGGTCGTGGCGAGTTCTTCGCCCGTCTTCCCGTCGAAAACGGTGAGATACTCCGGGCCTTCGAGGATCCGCCCGGCACCGTTGCGGTAGTCCACCTCCGGGTCGCCGATGACATTGCCGGCCCCGTCGACCGTCCCGTCGGCCGTTCGGACGGCGAGTTCGGCGATGCCGTCCCCATCGAAGTCATAGAGAATTGGCTGGGCGTAGTGCGCACCGGCCCGAATGTTGATCCCGAGGTTGATCCGCCAGAGATGGTCGCCCTCGAGGGTGTAAGCGTCGAAGATGTTCGGATCAGTGTAGCCCTCGAAGGCGTTGTCTTCGGAGGCCCCCACCCACTTCACGACGATATCGTACCGCCCGTTTCCGGTCAGGTCACCGGCCATACAGTCGTTGGGTCGATAGGGCTCGCCGGGCGTGTTGGGGGCGTCGGACGGCGCTGGCCGGTTGAGCGGAATATCGAGGAAGGTGTTCTCCCAGGCCTCGACCGCCTTGGACTGCTCGCCGCCGTCGGTCTCGACCATGTACGTATCGCCCGGTGATCCGCCCGCATCGTGGAAGTTCGTGCTGCCCGTGATCGGCGAGTCATTGACCTGCTGGCCGTTACGATACACGTTGAATCCAAGATCCATGGATTCGGTCCCGAACAGTCGCCAGCGGACGAGGATGCCGCCGTCCGACGGGACCGCGACCACGCCCCGGTCCAGGTTTTCAACCCACCGCGGGTTCGACGGATCGGCGCTCGCAGTGGCCGAAAGTAGCCCCGTGACGCCAGCGGCACTGCCGGCTGCAAGCCCCTGTAGGAGTGTTCGTCGCTCGATCCCTCGGTCCCATTCTGGATTCCCCTCAGACATGAGTCCATGTCCTTCTTGCACTAAAAATAAATAAAATTTTGGTTAAAAATTTCGCTCGAAATAATCGATGATATCGGTCGGGCGCTCGCTTGTGAAAACTGACGCACACCGTTCCATCGACGCGAGGCCCACCGAATCGTCGACCGGATGATCAACTCCGAAAGGTATCCACGCCGTCCGTCCAGCCCGGATCGTCGGCATCGCTCCCGTTCCCCGATCGGCCCATCTCGCCGGCACACCGGGTGCAGAATCCGCTCGACCGGTCGTAGTGACGGTCACAGACCAGATCACCACACCGCGTGCAGGTGTGCTCGACGGATCGATCGCAGATCGCACAGGTGCTCGCGACGCTCATGGATCAGTATTCACCGGAAACGGGATCAACGTGACGGCAATCGACTGTGTGCTATCGGCACAATTCTTTAATCGACGGCGCTCGACCGACGCCCATGGATCCGTTCGTCGTGATCGGTGGCGACGCCGCAGGGATGAGTGCAGCGAGCAAGGCACGCCGGGAGGCCCCCGACCGGGAAATCGTCGTTTTCGAGCGCGGGGAGTGGGTCTCGTATGGCGCGTGTGGCCTGCCCTACTACGTCAAAGGCGAGATCGACGCGCTGGACGACCTGGTGGCGATCCCGCCCGAGCGATTTCGCGAGGAGCGGAACATCGATCTGCGGACCGACAGCGAGGTGGTCGCGATCGATACCGCCGCGAAGACCGTCACCGTCGAGGCCGGCGGCGACCGGTACGACCAGCCCTACGGCGACCTGTTGATCGCAACCGGCGCGAGCGCGATCGAGCCACCGATCGACGGGATCGAGCGGGAGGGTGTCGTGACCCTCCACGACCTTCCCGACGGGCGAGCGATCCGGGAGCGCCTGGAATCGGACAATATCGAGCGCGTCGCCGTCGTCGGTGGGGGCTACGTCGGCATCGAGATGGCCGAGGCCTTCGACGGGCAGGGCTGTGCGGTCGATTGCTACGAGATGCGCGCCCACGTCCTCGACCCGTTCGGCCCGACGATCGCCGAAATCGTCGAAGACCACCTGCGCGAGCAGGGCGTGACGCTCCACCTCGACACTGCGGTCGAATCGATCGAAGCCGGTCCGACCGTCGTCGCCGACGACCGCCAGGCGGTCGATCTGGTCCTCGTCGCGGCGGGCGTCGCACCGAACGCCGGTCTCGCCGCCGATGCCGGTATCGCGATCGGCGAGACCGGCGCGATCGCCACCGATCGTCTCGGCCGGACCGATGCCGACAGCGTCTATGCCGCTGGCGACTGCGCCGAAGTGCGTCACACCGTCACGGGCGATCCCACTCACGTGCCGCTGGCGCTGACGGCGAATCGGGCGGGGCGGGCGATCGGGGCCACCGTCGGCGGCGATCCCACGCCGGTCGGCCCGATCGCCGGCACGGCCGTCCTGAAGGCGTTCGATCTCGAAGTCGCACGGACGGGTGTCACCGACCCGGTGCGGGCCCGCGCGGCGGGCTTCGAGCCCGAATCGATCAGTATCGAGGGGGCCTCGCGCGCCCACTACTACCCAGGCGGGTCCGACCTGACGATCGAGTTGTGGGGGGATCGGGCGAGCGGACGCGTCCTCGGGGCGAGCATGGTCGGCAGAGAAGGCGTCGCCAAGCGCATCGATCCGGTCGCGACTGCGCTCCAGAGCGATCTGACCGCGACCGAACTCTCCCGGCTCGACCTGTCGTACGCGCCGCCGTTCGGCCCGACCTGGGATCCCGTGTTGACCGCCGGGAAGGTGCTGGCGAGCGCACTCGAGTGAGGTGGGCGATCGCAACACGGATAGCCCTCGCCGGGCGAGCGCGCATATGGCCGCCCGCCCGCTCGTGACCGATGTCGACGGCACGCTCACCGACGACCGGATGGTGCTCGACGACCGGGTCGGCCCCGCGTTGCGCGAGTGGCCGGGCCCGGTCGTGATCGCAACCGGCAAGAGTCTGCCCTACCCGATCGCACTGTGTGGTTATCTCGGCCTCGATCGACTCGTCGTCGCCGAGAACGGTGGCGTCGCCGTCGCCGAACCGACCGATGCGATCGAGTACGTCGGCGACCGATCGGCCGCCGAGGCCGTCCTCGACGAGTACGAGGCGGCAGGCCATTCTGACGGCTGGGGCGCACTCGACCTGGCGAATCGCTGGCGCGAGACCGAACTCGTCGTCGATCGATCGGTCGCCGTCGAACCCCTCCGGGCGATCGCCGCCGATCACGGCCTCGAAGTCGTCGACACCCAGTACGCCTACCACGTCAAATCGCCGGACGTGAGCAAGGGCCGCGCGGTCGAGTGGCTCGCCGGCGAGATCGATATCGACCTGGATCGCGCGGTGGCGATCGGCGACTCGGCGAACGACGTTTCGACGTTCGAGCGGGTCGGGACCGCAATCGCGGTGGCGAACGCGCCCGCGGACGTTCGAGACGCGGCCGATCGAGTCACCGGCGGGGGCTTTGCTGACGGCTTTCTCGACGCGCTCGATCGCGTCCGGCCGGGGACCCGGTGATCCCGCCCCCCGCTCCCGACCGACTTTTGGGCCCGCCGGTCGAGATGACGCCATGCGCGCCGCACGATTTCACGGCCCCGGCGACGTTCGCGTCGAGGCGGTCGACCGTCCGGAACTGTCCGGTCCCGAGGACGCCATCGTCCGGATCACCCACACCGCGATCTGTGGGTCGGACCTGTGGTTCTACCGCGGCGAGTCAGATCGGGAGACGCCCAGTCGTGTGGGCCACGAACCCATGGGTATCGTCGAGGAGGTGGGCGACGATGTGCGCCGGGTGCGCGAGGGCGACCGGGTGTTCGCGCCCTTCGCGATCGGGTGTGGGGAGTGCCGGCACTGCCGGGCGGGGTGGCCGACCTCGTGTGCGAACGGCGAATCGTGGAGCGACCACGGCGGCGCCCAGAGCGAGGCCGTGCGCGTGCCCCACGCCGACGGGACGCTCGTGCGCGTCCCCGACCGGTACGCCGAGGACGAGGGGGCGCTCGAAGCGCTGCTCCCGCTGACCGACGTGATGGGGACCGGTCATCACGCCGCCGTCAGCGCCGGCGTGGGCGTCGGTGACGACTGCGTGGTGGTCGGCGACGGCGCGGTCGGACTGTGTGGTGTGCTCGCGGCCCGCCGCCTCGGCGCGAAACGGATCGTCACGGTCGGCCACCACGCCGACCGCCTCGCACTCGCCGAGTCGTTCGGCGCGGACGAAACGGTCGACGGAAGCGCGGTCGACGATCCGGTCGCGCGGGTTCGCGAGGCGACCCATGGCGGCGTCGACCACGCGATGGAGTGTGTCGGCGCGTCGAGCGCGATGGCAACCGCCGTCGGCGTCTGCCGGCCGGGCGGGACCGTGGGGTACGTCGGCGTACCCCATGGCATGGACGACTTCCCGATCTTCGACTTTTTCGAGGACAACGTCACCCTCGCGGGTGGCGTCGCGCCGGTCCGGGAGTACGCCGAGGAACTGATGGCCGACGTGCTCGGCGGGACGCT
>JBDGTN010000081.1:0-8247 GCA_042216835.1 Halococcoides sp. | reverse complement strand
ACTCTTCGAGCGCGTCTCGCGGAGAAACAGCTCGCTTCGCTCGCCGTATGCGTACAATACAGCCCCGCAACCGCCGCTCAGCCCTCGAACCCGTCTTCGTACCAGAAGGTCCCGTCGCGCTGGATCACCTCACCGTCGACTTCGAGGACCGCATCTTCGCTCGTATCCACGATCATGTCGACGTGGACGGCCGAATCGTTGCGCTCGTTGTCCGCTGCGACGCAGTCATCGTAGGCCCGGCCGACCGCGAGGTGAACGGTTTCGCCCATCTTCTCGTCGAACAGCATGTTGTACGTGAACCGATCGATATCGCGGTTCGTCCCGATCCCGAGTTCGCCCAGTCGGCGCGCGCCGGGGTCGGTGTCTAGCACTTCGGTGAGCACGGCCTCGTTGTTCCCAGCGGTGTGATCGACGACCCGGCCGTTCTCGAAGTCGAGGCGGACGTCGGTCACCTCCCGACCCTGGTGGTAGAGTGGCTTGTCGAAATGCACCCGGCCCTCGACGCTGTCCGGAATCGGGGCGGTGAACACCTCGCCGCCGGGGAGGTTGTGCTGGCCAGAGTCGTTCCGGGCGGGATTGCCCGCGATCGACAGCCGCAGGTCGGTTGCGTCGCCGACGCGCAGGCGGACCTCCGCGCCCGATTCGAGCACCTCGACGAGTTGCTGTTGGCGCTCGTGGACGGCCTCCCAGTCCTGCTGGACGGCGTCCCAGACGAACGTCTCGTAGGCCTCGGTGCTCATCCCGGCGAGCTGGGCCTGCGAGTCCGAGGGGTACTGGGTGAGACACCACCGCGAGTCCAGCCGTTCTTCGAGCAGAGGCTGGATCGCGCGATCGTACTCGCTGCGCCGATCGGGGTCGACATCGGCGGTCTCCGTGGCGTTCGCACTCCCGCGGATCGCGACATAGGCGTCCATGGCCTCGTAGAGCGCCCGAACGTGCTCGGGCACCGCGAACTCGCCCTCGAAATTCCGGAGATAGGCCCGCAGGTAGCGCTTGCCCAGTCGTTCCTGAATCACCAGCGGGTGAGCCCCACGCTCGGCACAGGCCTCGACCAGCGCGGTCACGAGGTCCTCGGCGACGGGGTGGGCATCGATGACGATGTCGTCACCCGCTTCGATCCCGACGGAGTGGTCGACGACGATCCGGGCGTGCTCGCGAATCCGAGGGTCCATACCGCGGTCACCGGCGGCAGGGCCAAACGCCTTTCGACGCTCCGTCTGGTGGGCGAAAACGTGGGAAAACCCGGCTACTGTCCGCCACCGCCCTCGCGCATTCCCTCGAAGAAACTCGTGATGATCCGCCGGACGAACAGGTACAGGAAGAAGACGAATCCGAGGAGAACCGCCACGATCGCCCAGAGCACCGGACTGAACTCGACCATGGCAGACAGTCACGGCCTCAGGTGATTAAACCGTTCGATCGGGGTCGTTCTCCCCCGTTCGTCGGAGGCGGTCGACGACGAACTGTCGGTCGAGGTTCGCCAGGAAGGACCCGAGTCGCGGGCCTTCGGGCTTGTCGAACAGGAGCCGATAGGCCGCCTCGAAGACCTTCTGGACGGGAACGGCTTCGTCCTCGGCGGCCTCGTAGACGACCTCCTGAATGCGCTCCCCGTCGGCGCCCTCCGCGACGGTCTCGGCGATCCGGTGGAGGGCCCTGTCGACGCCCGGATCGATCTCGATCGATGGACAGTCCTGGCGCTTGAGATCGTAGTTGAACGCATTGTCGGTGCGACGGGCCCACTCGCGAGCGCGCTCGACCCTGGCGAGTGCGCCCTCGACGGCGGTCTCACTGGCGTCGGCGGGGATGTGGCCCTCGCGACGGGCGATCGACTCCCGTAGGTCGGGATCGTCGGTCATCGCGAGCACGGCGGCGAACGTGTAGGGAATGCGGACGCGTTCGGCGTCGGGATCGTCGACGACCAGGGGATAGGCCCGCTCGGCGTAGGCCTGTTCCTCGTCGCTCGCCTCGACCTCGCCACGGGAGACGGCTTCGAGGCGGTCGAACTCGTCGACCAACTGATCGAGATGCTGGATCGAGAAGTCCCGTTGCGTGGTTGGATCTTTGAGAAAGAAGTACCGCACGACCTCGGGTTCGAGCAGGTCGAGCACCTCGTCGACGGTGACGATCGTCCCGCTGGAGGAGGACAGCGCCTCGCCGTCGACGGTGAACCACTCGTAGACCATCGGTACTGGTGGGTCGATCTCGAAGATCTCGCGGGCGATGTGTTCGCCGCTCGGCCAGGAGCCCTCGGCGTGGTCTTTCCCGAATGGCTCGAAATCGACGCCGTGGATCGCCCACTGAGCGGGCCACTCGAATCGCCACGGCAACTTGCCATCGGAGAACGGGACCGTCCCCGTGTGCCCACAGCCCTCGATGGTCGTCTCCGACAGGTCGACATCTCTACAGGTGTACGCGACCGTTCCGCCGTCGAGATCGACCGATTCGATCCCGTCGGTGAGGATGCCACACGACTCACACCGCGCCTGAAAGGGGATCGTCGACTCGGTGAAGCCGTCCTGATAATCCGCGAGGACGTTCCGGGATCGATCGAGATCGCCCAGCACCGTCCGAATCGCGTCGTCGAAGTCGCCAGCCTCGTAGCTCGCCGTGTTCGAGATCACCTCGATCGAGACGCCGAGACGGTCGGCGATCGATTCGAGGAGGTGCGTGAAGTGAGCGCCATACGAGTCACAGCACCCGAACGGATCGGGCACGTCGGTGTAGGGTCGGCCGAGATTCCGTCCGAGCGCGCCCGCGTCGACGGCATCGAGACCGACGATGTCGCCGTCTCGTGTCGCCAGCGTCCGGGGGACCGCGCGAAGCCGGTCGCGATCGTCGGTGGTGAACACTTGCCGGACCTCGTGGCCGCGGTCGCGGAGGCGTTCGGCGACGAAGGCCCCACGCAAGATCTCGTTGGCGTGGCCGATGTGGGGGACGCCCGACGGCGAGACGCCGCCCTTGATGACGATCGGATCGTCCGGGTCACGCGCCTCGATCGCATCCGCGGCGGCGTCGACCCACAGGGCGCGATCGCGAGACTGGACGACTGCAAAGGGGTCGCGGCTCATGGTTCGACGATCGTCCCGTCGTGGTCCCCATCCGTCGCCGCCGCGCGGACGATCGCGGGGTCCGACCCGTCACAGACCACCGTCTCGATGCCCGATCGCTGGATCATCTTCGCGGCCAGCAGGTCGACCGGTGCGTTACTGCCCGCGTCGAGACCGATGTCGGCGATCAACGCGACGAGGTCGTCGGCCGCGATCCGGTCGAACTTGTCGACCGCGTCGTCGCCCGCGGGATCGCCCGAATAGACGCCGTCGACGCTCGTCCCGAGAACGAGTCGGTCGGCATCGACCGCCTCGGCGAGACTCGCCGCGACGGCATCGGTCGTATGCCCCGCGACGGTGCCACCCATGATCGGCACGTCACCCCGGCGAATGACTTCACGCGCGCGGTCGATCTCCTCGACGACCGTTGGATGGGCCGACGATCCCACCGCGGCGATCAACAATCGGGCGTTCAATCGCGTGACTGCGACGCCAAGACCGTCGAGATCGGTCTCGTCGGCCCCCA
The DNA here is from genome assembly GCA_042216835.1 of Halococcoides sp. Taxonomy (GTDB): domain Archaea; phylum Halobacteriota; class Halobacteria; order Halobacteriales; family Haloarculaceae; genus Halococcoides. Next base: position 4,674 of record JBDGTN010000081.1, on the reverse strand, counting down.
GTTCGCGGGCCGCCTCGATGTAGTCTCGTGCGGTCGGTCCGCCGCCGGTCACGACGCCGACCCGGTGGTCGGCGGCGAGGTCCGCGACGAGGGTTCCGTACGACTGGAACCGATCTGGATCGAGATCCGCAGCGAGCACGCTTCCACCCAGCGATAAGACAGTGTTCATCGGATTCGAGTAGCGCCAGCCGTCCCTTAAGCGTTGTTTCACCGGGATCGTCACGGATCGGCGATCGACCCTCGGGATCCACAAATAGGTTTCGTCAGAGTACACGTGAAACAAACGATTAGAGGGCAGTATAAAATGTTTCGGGGCTAGATAAAACGTCTAAGCTATCTGCTTTCATCACGTTTTTCCGGTTCAGCGGCCGAAGCGACCCGAAGAATCGACCCGGTATATGGGTGTCCCGTTCAATGCAGGAAACGAGAACAGATGAGCGCGACCACCTCCGCCACCAACGACGATCACCCGAGCAAGGAACGCCGGCTCAAGAACTTCCTGGAGCAGAAGGCCCACGACGGTGAGCTCTACTTCAAAAGCAAGTTCATCGCGGACGAGGTGGGGCTCTCTCCGAAAGAAATCGGTGCGTTGATGGTCAAACTCCGTGATTCGGCGACAGACCTCGAAATCGAGAAGTGGTCGTACACGTCCGCGACCACGTGGCGTGTCGAGCCGAGTTGATTCGTCGAGTCGAAGTTGATTCGCTCGCACACGCGATGGTCGGCCCGAACACGCTGACGCGCGATCCTGGGCCCGAACACGCTGACCCAGGTGATCGCCGCCCTCGTGGACCCGTCGACTGCGGCTGTCGCACTCCAGTCCGTCTCATCCTCTCGTTCGATCGGTCCGCCCTTTGTCGACCGAGGCCGCTGATGTTTTCACCCTGCAGGGGTACTGTCGCACATGGACGAGCGGTTGCCGGACGGCGCTCCCGCTCCCGAACGGATCGGGTCGCTCATCCGGGTCGAGACGATCGAACGCGACGGCCGAATCCTCCGGTACTACGGTCGGCCCTCCGTCCCGATCGATCGGCTGGAAACCGCCGTCGCGGACGCCTTTCGGGGCTACGACGTATCAGTGCGCCGGGTGTCGGGTGAGTCGCCACCGCGGGTCGCGCTCGAAGCCCAGCCTCGCGACGGCGGTCTCGACGGCATTCCGTGGCTCAACCTGATTTTGTTCGCGCTGACGGTCGTCTCGACGCTGTTTGCGGGCAGTCAGTGGTACTACACCGACCTCCAGTCCCCGCTGGATCTCCTCGCTGCCTGGCCATTTACCGCGGCGCTGCTGGGCATTCTGGGCGTTCACGAGTTCGGCCACTATCTCGCGAGCCGGTATCACGGCGTCGACGCAAGCCTGCCCTACTTCATTCCAGTGCCGAGTTTCATCGGCACGCTCGGGGCGGTCATCCGCATTCGCGGGCCGATTCCCGACCGCGAGGCGCTGTTCGATATCGGAGCGTCGGGCCCGCTCGCGGGATTCGTCGCGACGATCGGTGTCGCCGTGATCGGCCTCGCGATGGATCCGATCACCGTTCCAGAGTCCGTCGCACAGGCCTCGGCCTCGATCGAGATCGAACTCGGATATCCACTCGTGCATCACCTGCTGGCGCTCGGTTTCGGGGCCGAGCAGACGGGGGCGTTCCTCGGTCGCCAGCACCACCCGATTTTGCTCGCGAGCTGGGTCGGCGCGCTGGTGACGATGCTCAACCTGCTACCGGTCGGTCAACTCGACGGTGGCCACGTCTCCAGAGCCGTCTTCGGGCCACGCCAGGAGACCGTCGGTGCGCTCGTGCCCGCAGGCCTGTTCGGCCTGGCCGCAGTCGTCTATACGACGACCGATGTCGGAGTGGGCGGTGTGAGCATCTGGATCGTCTGGGGAGTGCTCACGATCATCGTCGGCGCTGTCGGACCGGCGACGCCCATCCACGATACCGAACTGGGCCCTCGCCGTCGTGCGGTGGCGGTCGTCGTCATGCTCGTCGGCATCGCCTGTGTCATGCCGGTGCCGATGCAGATCGTCGGTTAGTCGTGAACGTACCCGCGGTCGGGCATCGAATCGCCCTCGCGGGTGACGCCGGACTCGGTGACGGTTCCGATCCGGGTGAGTGCGACGGGGACGCTCGATCTGGCCCGTTCGATGGCGTCTGTGGACAGTGTCACGACGAGTTCGAAATCCTCGCCGAACGTCGTCGCGAGGCTATCGGCGTCGTCGAACGCGTCCAGTGCCGGGTCGATCGGGAGTTCGCGATCGATCGCAAATCCACAGTCGCTGGCGGCTGCAAGCTGGTGGAGCGACCGGGCGAGGCCGTCGCTGCTGTCCATCATCGCGCCCGCGTGTGAGGCGAGAGCGCGCCCGGCGGCGATCCGCGGGAGAAATCGATAGAGTTCGTTGGCCCGCTCGGCATCGCCGGCCTCGAACAGCCGATACGCGGCGGCGCCCCGGCCGAGCGTTCCGGTGACGCAGACGGCCTCTCCGGGTGTCGCCCCGGATCGGCCGATCGTCCGATCGACACGTCCGACTGCGGCGGTCGCGACAGTGCGTTCGGCGTGGATGTCGAGGTCGCCCCCGACGTACTCGGTTCCGACCGCCTCACAGACGCCACGGGCGCCCTCTATGAAGGAGTCGAGCGCGTCAGCTTCGAACTCGGGCGCGCCGTAGGCCCCAACGGCACCGACGGGGTCGGCGCCCACGGCGGCGAGATCGGACAAGGAGACGGCGACCGATCGCCAGCCGATCGTCCGGTCGGTCACGCCCGTCGGAAAGTCCGCTCGATCGTGGAGCATGTCGATCGTGATCGCCGTCCCGTCGACGATGGCGGCGTCGTCACCGGCGTGGTCGAGGTGGTCGGCGATCATCGCGAGCGCCGCCCGTTCGTCCATACCGGTCGCGTGGGGCCCGCGATATTAGAGTGGTGGGTCTGTCCACCCGTCCGCGCACCAATAGTTTCAAGCCCGTCTCCCGCTTTCGACCGCCGTGAGCGATTTCGAGCGCTGGCCGACGATCGTCGGGTTCGGGGCCGCCGTCCTCGTGCTCGCTGCGCTTGTCGCCCTCGTCGGCGTCGAGAACGTCGTCGACGAATTTCAGCATGCCCAGCCAGCGGTCGTTCTCGCGGTGGTGCTCGCGGCCACGGTCTGGCTCTCGGCGTGGGGGCTGGCCCTGCAAGCAGTCCTCGGCGCGATGGGCGTCCGTATCGGGCCGCTCCGGGCGATCGCGGTGTTTACCGGCGCGATGTTCGCCAACAACGTCACGCCGTTCGGACAGGCCGGCGGCGAGCCAGTCTCTGCGCTGTTGATCTCGAAGGCGACCGACTGCGAGTACGAGACCGGCCTCGCTGCAATCGCCAGCGTCGACGTGTTGCACTTCATGCCTTCGATCGGGTTCGCCATCGTCGGGCTCGGCGTGTTCGGCGCGCGCGTGCTCTCCGGCGATCAGAACCTGGTCGGCGCCGTCGTGGCGGTCGCCGTGCTCTGTGTTGGCTTCGTCACCGCTGCGATCGCTGGCTGGCGATATCGCCACGAGATCGAACGCCTCGCCGAGCGGGTAATTCCGCCGATCGTTCGCCGACTGCTCGGCATCGTCCCGCGGATCGACCCGCCGAGTCGGGCCGATCTCCGTGGTCGAATCGGCCGATTCTTCGCGTCGATCGATCGCGTCGCATCCGATCCCGAGACACTCGTGCGTGCGTCCGTGCTCTCGGCGATCGGCTGGTTTGCACTGTCGATGTCGCTGTGGCTCTCGCTCGTGTCGATCGGGACGGTCGTGCCCGTCGTGGCCGTGCTGGTCGTCGTTCCCGTTGCGAGTATTCTCGGCATGACGCCCCTGCCGGGCGGATCGGGCGCGGTCGAGTCTGCCATCGTCGGACTGCTCCTCTCGCTGACGCCCGCGAGTTCCGCCGCTGCGCTCGCGGCCGTCGCGATCCATCGCGGGATCACCTACTGGGGGACGACCGCGGTCGGGTGGACGGTGGCGACGCTGGTCGGCGCGCGCCGTGGCGTCGCGTGACCGTCGGAACGAGGTGGACTGGCCGAACGACGCGCTTAAATGACGGCGTCGGATAATCGGCCCCAATGGCGACAATCTACGACGCACCCGCCGACCCCGTCATCGAGGCGCTGACCGAGCACCTCGAAACGGTCGACGCGATCGAACCGCCCGAGTGGATCGAATTTGCGAAAAGCGGCGTCGGTCGGGAACTCCCGCCCGAACAGGACGACTTCTGGACGCGCCGTGCGGCGAGCATCCTCCGGAAGGTCGGCATGGACGGTCCCGTGGGGATCGGTTCGCTGTCGACGTATTACGGCGACTCGAAAGGCGGTTCCAACCGGTACCAGGTCCGCCCGCCGAGTTCGACCGACGGCAGTCGGAACGTCATCCGGACGGTCTGTCAGCAACTCGAAGCGGCGGGCTACGTCGAGACGACCGAATCGAGCGGTCGGCGGATCACCGCCGAGGGTCAGGAACTGCTCGATGACACCGCGACCGAGGTCATCGAGGATCTCGACCGGCCCGAACTCGAACGCTACGCATAGCTCGCTTTTGCGGTCGCGGCCGTCTGTCGGCCGATTCTCGTGATCGATGTGCCGGGCCAGTCCCGCACCGAGTCAGCCGACCCGAGAGCCAGTCGACACGCTGGCCAGTTGCTCCGAGAGCCAGTCGACACGCTGGCCAGTTGC
>JBDGTN010000074.1:0-8259 GCA_042216835.1 Halococcoides sp. | reverse complement strand
CGTCGGGTTCGCTCGCTTCGCTCGCGAACCACTCTCTGCTCACGGCGGCGAAGCCGCCGTTCGCATGGTCAGCGGGACCTTCGGTCCCGCTCGACTCGAAAAACGTGGGCGAAAAAGACCTCGACCTCGCTACCGCTCGGTCGAGTGAAACGGCTCGCTTCGCTCGCCGTATGCGAACTCGAGAGAGACATCGAGACCTGGCCTCAGACCCGATCGATCGGAAACGGGACTCGAACTGCCAGCGGAGAAAGCGCGTGCAAGCGCACGAACGGCCGGCCGAGAGCATCGACGGTACTCGACTGCCCGATTCACAGCCCCACGAGGATAGCGGCCGTCGTGATGGCGAGCAGCGCGAAAAACGCCGCTGCGAGCGCGATGCCGAACGGGACCACCGCCGTGCCCATCGTCGCCAGCGCCTCGGTGCGGTCGTTACCGAACACGCCGACGCGAACCCGATCGCTCGCGATACCAGCCGCGACGGGTTCGCGATCGGCCATCGCCTCGTCGACGAGGTCGCCGATCAGATCGATCAGTCGCTCGGTCTCGATCGGGTCGCCGACCTGATTCTCGGCCTCGACGGTGTTGACGGTGTGCGTATCGGAGGTCATCAGCTCTATCAGATCGGGCCCATCGATCGCCTCGACGATGCGATCGCGAAGCCCCGGGTCCATGTTGTTGCCGTCGATGAGGACGTAGGCGGTGGTCTGGCCGTCGACATCGAGCACGGCGACGCGAATCCCCAGCGGACCGATGCCCTCGTGGGGGTCCCACGGTGTCTCGCCGTCGGCAACGCCCAGGGCGAGCGAGTCGCGTTCTGCCTCGGCCAGACGCTCGCCGGCGGCCGCTGCGCCCTCGATCAGATCGAACGCGCGATCGCCACCCGGGACGACGTGTCCAAGATTATCGCCCTGGAGACCGTTGTTGGAGTTGTGCGCGTCGACGAGCATGACCTCCTCCAGGCCGTTCTGTCGGGCCTCGGCGATCGCCGCGAGGCCGACCGCGTAGTCCACGTCGTCGGCGAACTCCGGGGCGAACGTCGAGACGACGAGCGCGCCGTCACCGATGGCGTGGCCGGTCACGGTCGCGTCGCCCGACTCGATCCGGTGACCCGCCGAGGCCACCGGGGCGGTCTCGATGCTGGCTTCGAGATCGTCGACCCGATCGAGGATCGCGTCCACATCGTCTTTCGAGACGAGATTGAAGTCGTGTCCCGCGGTGGCATGCGGTGCGAAAGAGAGCCCCTCGCTGTGCTCGTCGGCCCGGACCGGCCAGACGCCACCACCGATCGATCCCATAGGCCCGGGGTGGATCATCGGCAGGACGAACCGGGCCTTCTCGGTGCCGTCTGGCGATCGAAAGACCACGAGCGAGACCGGGACGAGCGCCTCGTCGCCGACCGACGCGAAGAAGTCTTCGAGGTCGTCACTCCCCTCGGAGAGGTGACCGAGAAAGCCCGCCAGGAAGTCCAGACCGCTCACGCCGAACGACATCCGCCACGGAAAGTCGAGCACATTGAGATACAGCCAGCCGAACACGCCGTAGACCGCACACAGCGCACCGAGCAATAGGAAATCCTCGGGTCGACCGGCGACCGGAAGGCTGGCGTGGTCGGGCCGGTACAGCACCGATTCGAGCACTGGCATCTCGAACTGAAGTGCGCGATAGGTGCCACCGTACACGAACAGGAGCACCGCGGCCGCGAGCGTCTGGATCGACGCGGGAATCGCGGCGATGAAGACTGGATGCCGGGAGACGGCGTAGATCACGATCATCCGGGCGAGAAACATCGTCGCGAGCCCAATCATCAACGCGTCGAGAACGGCCCCTTGCCCGAAATTGGCCACGACGCCGACCACGGCAACGGCAACGAGCATCACGACGGCAATGGCCTCACACACGACCGCGAGCAATGCCGACCGATCGGTCGAGAGCGTCCCGCCGAAGAAGCGATCGATCGGTGCCGTCAGGAGGCCGGCGACTACTGTCGGAATACCGACAAAAAACAGGCCCTGCCAGAGGTCGTCGAGGACTGCTCCCGTCTGAAACGCCAGGACGCCGACCAGCCCCGCGACGACGACCGCGACGGTCAGACTGTAGGGCCATCGCGGTGCTCGAAAGATGAACGTGGAAAGACTCGCCAGATCCCCCTGTGTGGCCGTCATCCCCAGAACGGTCCGCGTGGCCGTGAATAAACCTGTTCACCTCGCGGTGAGCGCGGGGTCGCTGTGGAGAGCGACACCTGCCCCGGTTCGACGGGTCGAGACCGGCGTCACCGCTCGCAGATCGCGACGAAGTTTTCGAACAGCTCCTCGCCACGCTCGGTGTGAGCCACTTCGGGGTGCCACTGGACACCATAGCGATCGCGATCGGTATCGCTCATCGCCTCGATGGCACAGACCTCGCTGGTCGCCGTCCGTTCGAAGCCGTCCGGAACGGCCGTCACCTCGTCGGCGTGGCTCGCCCAGGTCCGGGTCTCGGGGGCGTGCGAGCCCACCAGGGGGTCTGAATCATCGAGAATCTCGACAGTCACGTCGGCGTAGCCACCGTACTCGCCACTCCCGACCGTGCCGCCGAGGTGGTCGGCCATGAGTTGCATCCCGAGACAGATACCGAGCACGGGGCCGTCGAACGAGTCGACATACGCGGGACAGCGCCCGATGTCGTCGATATCGGGCCCGCCAGAGAGGACGAGGCCGTCGGCGTCGAGATCCTCGACAGGCGTGGTGTTGTCGCGAAGTTCCACGTCGACACCGAGATCGCGAAGCGCACGGCGTTCGAGATGGGTAAACTGGCCGTGATTGTCGATCACGTCGATCCAGGTCATATCGTGGGTGGTCGCCACGGGCACAAAAATTCGCGGATCGATCCATTCGATCGGTTTCGGGCATCGGCCCTCGATCGGGTCACTCGCGGGCCGAATCGGCCGACTCGTCGCGCTCGGCGGCCGTCTCGTCGTGCTCGATACCCGACTCGTCGCGCTCGGCGGCCGTCTCGAAGTCGGCCTCGCTGGCCTCGCGAGCGATGCGGTGCTCTCGTTCGGCGATCGCCTCGGGGTCGGGCGCGACATCGTCCTCGATCGCGCCCCAGGAGTCGTGGACGGTCGCGTGGCACCACCGGCACAGCGTGACGGTGATCTCGTGATCTGGGCCGTCGCCGTCGGGGTAGACCAGGTGGTGGGCCTCCAGAAGCGGGCGTTGCTCGCCCAGGCCGTCGCGACGCTCTTCGAGCCCACATCGCGCACACGTCGTCGACCGCTCGCGACGGCGCAGTTCGGGACAGTCCCGCCAGGTGAGTTCAGTCGCGGGATCGCCGAACGGACAGCGAAAGTCGCGTTCGCGGAGTCGCCGGGTGAACGCGGCGTCCACGTCCGGAGCGGTCGCCGCGAGACGGCATCGGCCGTCGTCAGTGAGATGGTCACACCGCTGGACGTGCGCGTATGGGTCCTCGACGCCGATCGCGTCCGGTGTGCGCGCCACGGCCGATCTACGCTCGGGCGCGGGAAAACCACTCGACTCGCGGCAGTCGCCGCCGTCGGGCCCGGTATCGATCCGACGGGGAAGTCGGCAACCGCAGCCCTGTTTTCACCTCACCCCGCCGCTCGATCTCAGCGGTTTCGAGACGGAGCCTCCGGCCTCAAGTCGTGAGGGACCGGCGGTCCCTGACCATTCGAACGGGCGTTGCGAAGCGGCTTCACCGCCTCGAATTCGCGGCGCGAATGCGCCGAGATAGGGCGGGGAGGATGTCAAGCCAGCGCGTCCTGAAGTTCACAGGCCCGACAGCGGTCGGTCCCCGACGGCCGGCCACACCGCTCGCACCGACCGGCCGACCCGGCCGATCGATCGGTCGCCGCCAGACGGGCCAGATCCTCGTAGCCCGCCATGATCGAGTGGCGCGTCCCGGGGTGGCGTTCCTCGAGATCGAGCATCAGCGTCTGGATTTCGCCACGGAACGATTCGGCGGCGTGAGGACATTCCGTGATGTGAGCGGGCAACTCCGCGACTCTGGCGTACAGCGCCACCTCCTTTTCGGGAACGTCACGGAGCGGTTTCGCCCGCGGGACGTGGGGCCCTGAATCGGCGCGATCGGGCAGCGGGCCGAGACTGGCATCCCAGTGGCGAGCCATCTGGTCGACATCGCCCTCGAACACGTTCATCAGCGCCGTCTCGCACTCGTCGTCGAGATTGTGTCCCGTCAGGAGGAGGTCCGCCTCCGCGGACGCGGCCACGTCGGCAAGAATCGCCCGCCGGAAGACGCCACAGTACGCACACGCAGCCATGCTCTCGGGATCGTCCTCGATTACCTCGTCCATGCGCACGTCGAAGACCTCGGCGAACGATCGCTCGACGAGATCGATATCGCACTGATCGGCCAACTCGCGGGCCGCCACCAGGCTCTCGTCGCGATACCCCTCGATTCCCTCGTGGACGGCAACGCCACGCAATTCGACGCGGCGGTCGGGCCCGAGTGTCTCGGCGAGGATCGACCCGAGGACGGCACTGTCTTTCCCGCCCGAGAGCCCGATCAGCCACACCGCGGGATCGTCGGCGTCGGCGTCGGCGAGCAGAGCGTCCTCGCGGATTCGCGAGCGAACGCGATCCGCGACACTCCGCCGGAGGTGGGTCTCACAGAGATGCTGCCCGGAGTACGCCTGATGCAAAACGGCCGCTCCGGAACACCGATCACACTCCATCGAGGCGATCTATCGGAGCGACGCGGGTCAGCGTTTCGACACCGGACGATCACGGCACGCGCCCCACGACGACGTGGAAGGGGATCGTCTCGGTGCGCTCGTACTCGCCGTCGGTCATCTGGTCGACCACCGACCGACCCATCTCGCGCCATTCGGCTTCCAGCGCCTCGTAGGTCGCCTCGTCGGTCGGCCCGTCGAGAATCGTCGCTCGATCGGCGGCGAGACCCGCCCCCGTGGCCTTCCGGCGGGCCGCCTCCAGGGCGCGCTCGTCGTACGGTGGCGCAATCTGGAGCACGTGATCGTAGCGCGCGGTCGCGACGACCTCCAGGCCCGCCGCCCTGACGTGCGCCGCGGCGTCGGCTCCCAGTCCGGCGTCGGTCGAGACGCCCGCGAGGTACCGCCGGCGGGCCCGCCTGGCGAGATCGCTCTCGGACTCGACGCTCGAATCGACGGTGACCGCCGCGTTGTCGGGTTCGATCACCGCGACGTGGTCGCGCGCCACGCGGGCCCACTCACCGATCGCCGCCGTCGGATCGGCCAGGTTCACCAGCAGCGCCTGACAGACGACGAGATCGACCGCCGCGTCGGCCAGCGGAAGTCGGGTCGCGTCGCCGACGATTCGGGGCGGATCGGCCCGAGCGAGTAGCGACCGGTCGGCGTCGAGTGCGACGACCCGGGCCGGCGACTCCGAGCGGAGGACGCGCGTCAGGACGCCCGTGCCGGCACCAACATCGAGAACGGTGTCGCGATCGTCCAGCGCGAGCGGATCGAGCGCTGACCGGTCGTCGTCCCACATTCCCACACGCGTCGATCGGAGATACTCCGCTTCGAACCGCCGCATGCCCGCGATTGGCCGCCCGAGCGGAAAGATATCCCGGTCGGAAGCACCGGTCGCCCATCCCCCTTCCCCCGACGCCATCGCCGGACCGCCATTCGACGATCGACAGTACATTCGGCAGTGCGAATCGGCTGTCGGCCGTATCTGCCAGTAGACCTTTGTGACCGCCGGTTCTCTCGAACGATCGAGGATGCCCAGGGAGGACTCGATCGTCGTGGTGCGGTCCGGGACGGAGCGGACCCACGGGGGCGGTCTCGCGACGCCAGTCGAGATCCTTCCGGTCGAGGACGTGCCAGCAGCCCTCGCCGCAGTCGACGGCCAACCGGCCTATATCGTCGGCCAGGACGCCGCCGACGGCGATCTACGCGCGGCAATCCAGGCCGGCATCGACGGTTCGACCGTCGATCGCGAGGCCGACGACGAACGCGTTCATCGCGTGACGGCCGTCCTGCGAGAGGTCAATCGGGCGCTCGTCCGGGCGGACACTCACGAGGCGATCGAACGGGCCGTCTGTCGACAACTCGTCGATGCTGGCCTGTTCACCGTCAGCGCCCTGGGCGTCATCGAAGGCGACGCCTTTCACGTTCATGCGGCGGCCGGCCCGGAGACCGTCCGCCCGCCGCCATCGGTGTTCGGCCCGGGCGTTCAGGTCGTGCCGGCCGACCGGACGACGCCGCTGGGCCCGGACCACCGCATCGCGACGGTGCCGGTCTCGAACGACGGCGTTCATTACGGGTTTATCGTCCTCGGGACCGACGACGACGCGGCGTTCGGCGGCATCGAACGAGAAATTCTCGCGGATCTCGGATCGACGGCCGCGCACGCCATCGACGCAGTGGAGATCCAGCGCGAACTCCGCCGGAAAAACGAGCGATTCGAACACGTCACCCGCGTTCTGAGTCACGACCTCCGCAACCCGCTGCAGGTGGCGATCGGCGTCACCGACGCGATCGCGGGCTGCTCCGACGACGATCGGCTCTCGCGACTGGAAAGCGCGCTCGATCGCATCTCGGAATTACTGGACGATATCCTCGCGATCACGCGCGAAGATACCGTCACGCTGAACCGGAGTCACGTCGCTCTCGACCGGGTCGCCCGGGCCGCCTGGCAGACCGTCGACACCGACGACGCGACACTCACCGTCGCCGACCCACCGACCGTCGTCGCCGACGAAACCCGCCTGCGACAGGTCCTGGAGAATCTGTTCCGGAATGCGATCGAACACGGCGAGTCGGACGTGAGCGTTCGGATCGGTGGGACCGACGGCGGCTTTTTCCTCGCCGACGATGGGCCGGGTATCGACCCCGCCGATCGCGACCGCGTGTTCGATCTGGAATACTCCGGCAGCGAGTCGGGCACGGGACTGGGCCTCGCGATCGTCGACGAGATCGTCGAGGCCCACGGCTGGGAGATCGAAGTGGCGACGAGTCGTTACGGCGGCGCACGGTTCGAGATCTACACCACCGCCGCCCCACCGGCCGATTGATCGAGTCGTCCGACTGGCCTCACCGGCGATCGAGAGCCCGTCTCACTCTGCCAGATCGTGGGCGCGCTCGATGTTCCAGGCGAATCCGCGCCCGTCTTCGGTCGGCGTTTCGAGGACAAAGGGGAGATCGGACAGCGCGTCGTGATTCAGGACGGCAGCGATGCCCGCCTCGCCGATCGATCCTTCGCCGAGGTGGGCGTGTTCGTCTTTGTTCGTCCCACAGTCGTGTTTCGAGTCGTTGAGGTGGATGCATTCCAGACGGTCGAGACCGATCTCGCGATCGAACGCCTCGACCGTCTCGGCGACCGCCGGCCTGTCGCTGATATCGTATCCCGCCGAGAAAGCGTGAGCCGTGTCCAGACACACGCCAACGTCGTTCGCTGTCGTCTCGATGATCGTTCCGAGATGGGCAAAGTCGTCACCGAGTTTCGTCCCGCTGCCGGCGTCGGTCTCGACCAGAAGGCGAACGCCGTCCGGAATGGTGAGTGCATCGATCGCACTCGCGGCGTTCTCCAGGCCCGTCGATTCGCCAGCCCCCGTGTGCGCGCCGAGATGAACGTTGACGAATGCGATATCGAGGGCTGCGGCAGCGTCGAGATCGGCCTGTAGAGAGTCGATCGAGCGGTCGCGGAGATCGTCTTTCGGCGTCGCGAGGTTGACGAGATACGACGAGTGGACCACCCAGGGGCCGACATCGTGCGTGTCGGATTCCGACCGAAAGCGCTCGACGTTCTCCTCGTCGAGATCCGGTTCGGCCCAGACCTGGGGCGAGGTCGTGAAGATCTGTCCGCAGTTGCCGCCGAACTCGCGTTGCTCGTCGACGGCGTTGTCGACGCCACCCGCGATCGAGGCGTGGGCTCCGATGCGCATGGGCCTCCTCGGGTCGGCCCGATCAAAGGCCTGCCGACCGCGGCGATCGGCCGGTAGCGTTTTCGGCACAGCGGCGCTCTCCTCGACCGTGATCCGTCACCTCGAGGGCGACCGCACCCTCGCGACCGATGTCGCCGTCGCCGATTCTGGATGGCGCCAGGCCATCGGGCTGATGGGCCGGTGGTCGCTGCCCGACGAGTACGGACTGGTCTTTCCGTTCGAGACGGTCGATCGGCGCTTTATCCACATGGTGCTGGTCGGGACCGCGCTCGACGTGATCTGGCTGGTCGACGGTCGGGTGGAACGGGTGTCGACGCTCCCCCCGATGATCGGGGTCGGACGGGCGCGTGCCGACACGCTGATCGAACTGCCCCC
>JBDGTN010000052.1:0-8271 GCA_042216835.1 Halococcoides sp. | reverse complement strand
CGGTCCCGTTGACCGCCGTCGTGCCCGCCGAATCGGCCATCGCGGGTGACGCGAAGATGCCAGCCCCGATCATCGCGATGATCACGACCGCTGCGAGAATGACCTTCCGACGGACCGAGCCGACCGAATGTCGGCTCACTCCCCGGCCAATGAGGCTGCCAGTCATGGGAGACCACCCCACGAGATCAGCAGTGTTCTGTTCTGGAGTCCGCGGCGTAATCCTAACCTCATACCCGACAATAGTCAGTAGCTGTGTCACATAATTCTAATGGTTCGGGCGCGAAACGACCGGCCCGTCAGCGTCGCTCGTCGCCGGTCAGATCCCGGTATCGTACCGCAATATCCCCGCGACACCGCCAAAGGCCGAGAGCAACTGCTCGCCTTTCTCGAAGTCCGTCGAGACGAAGACGGTCTCGGTGCCGCGCTCGTCAGCCAGCGCCATCAGGTGATCGATGGCGTCGGTCCGATCCGACGGCGCGTCGATCGCCTCGCTACAGGAGTCACAGACCGCCTCGCCGGCATCGCCATCGGGATCGACCATCGCGTAGGTCTCGTGGCCGTTCGAACACTGGTAGATCGCGACCTCCTTGCGGAGATCCTCGCTGATGAGCAACTGCTCGACCGCGCCCATATTCAGGTTCTGGCGAGTCGGACCGAACCCGTAGGTCGCCAGGTCGCCGTCGTGCAGTTCGCGGAAGAACTGCTCCATGACCTGCTTGTCCTGGAGCACCTCGTACTCGTCGAGCACGTCTTCGGCGGCGTCGACGAGTTCCGAGAGGCCCGACTCGTCGGTGTAGGACACGTCGAACTTTCCGAGCACGAGATCCTGGAGTTCGTGATGGAGGTACCCGCGATCGAGGAAGTCGTCTTTCGTGGGTGAGGGTCCACCGACGAGGATGCCGTCGATATTCTCGCGCTCGGGCACGAACAACTCGTCGGCCATGCCCGCGACCTCCTGATAGAAGTTGTCGATCGCCTCCAGCCGGAGGCGGGCGAACCGCTGGGCGGACTGGCCCCCTTTGCGCTGCTTGCCCGGGACCAGCGAGGAGGCCGACTTGACGGGTTCGATGCGCTTGCCCTTCAGCCACCCGACGTTGGCCTCGCGCCGATCGAGGACGATCAGGCCGAACAGACCCTTGTCCTCGAGCATGCCCGCCAGCGGTTCGGTCAGAAACGCCGAATCACAGTGATACCGGAACGACTGGATCGGCTCGGGAGGACTTTCGAGGACGCGCGTCACCATCTCCGATCGTCCGCCGCCAGTGTCGATAGCGCCCGAAAAGAGCACGAGACCGTTCTCCGGCGGGCGATTGTCGTAGTATCGCAGGCGATCTTTGATCGACTTCAGCGCGTCCTGAACGTTCGTGCGGGTCTCTTTCGATTTGATGTTCGAGGCTTCGCTGTGTTCCTGGGTGACGTGAGCCACGACTTCGCTGACCAGGGTATCCTCGGGGACGTAGATCGTCACGAGTTGCGTGCCAGACCCGCGATAGTCTTCGAGTTCCTCGATCACCTTCTGGAACTCGTAGTTCTGCCGGTCGGACTGACCGGACGACGAATCGCTCATGGCCGTGATAGGCCCCAGACCGGGTAAGTACCCTTTGGGGTCGCCGCGCCAGCCTCGCCGGCGATCGAATCACGGTCTCGTGACCGCCGGACGCACGCCTTTATGTGCCTGCCCACGTGAGTGCGTACACGGGCAATGACGGGCCACGTTTTCACGATCGCTGGCGGGAAAGGCGGGGTCGGCAAGACCACGACCGCCATCAACCTCGGCGTCGCCCTCGAAGAGGAGGGCTACGATGTCGTGGTCGTCGACGCCGATCTGGGGATGGCGAACCTCGCCGCGATGCTTGCTGTCGATCACGAGACCAGCATCCACGAGGTGCTGGCCGAGGACGCCGCGATCAGTGATACGCTGACGGACGCCCCCGGGGGCACGACGATCGTCCCCGGCGAACAGAGTCTCGACGCCTTCGCGGACGCCGATCCGGCGAAACTCCGCAAGGTCGTCAAGACGCTCGCAAACGCCTACGATGTCGTGCTCGTGGATACCGGGGCAGGATTGAGCCACGAGGCGACCGTCCCGCTCGGCCTGGCCGACTCGATCGTACTCGTCACGACGCCGGACAGCGTGGCCGTCGCGAACGCCGACAAGACCGCCCAGCTCGCCCAGCGTGTCGACGGACGCGTGATCGGCACCGTCCTCACCCGGTCGACCGATCGGTCGGAACTCGATGCCGTCGAGTCCGAACTCAACTACGAGGTTGCTGGCGTCATCCCCGAGGATTCAGAGGCGGCGGGGACCGAACCGCTGGTGATCCACGCCCCCGACAGCCCCGCTGCAAAGGCCTATCGCACGCTCGCCGGCCGGATGCAGGAAATCGTCGAGGGCGAACCCGTTCCGGACGTTGTCGGCCGACGGGTCGAGTACTTCGACGGCGACGACACCCGCGACGACGAACCGGATGACGACGACGGTAGCGGCGGGTGGCTCAGTTTTCTGCGGTGATTTGCCGACGCCGACCTACATCGACTCGGGCGCGGGCACGCCGATCAGATCGAGTGCGTTCGCGATCGTCTGCCTGGCGGCCGCGACGAGGGCGATCCGGGCGGCACGCCGGTCGCCCTCGGCGTCGAGCACCGGACACTCCCGGTAGAAGGCGTTGAACGTCTCGGCGAACTCGCGGGTGTAGGCGGCGATCACGTGCGGGCGGTGGCGCTCGGCGGCCGTCTCCACGCGTTCGGGAAAACGCGCGATCGTCCGGACGAGATCGATCGCCGCCGGGTGATCGAGCGCACTCGCGTCCACCGTGTCGGGGGTCGGCACCGTGGCGTCAGCGAGAATGCCACAGCACCGGGCGTGGACGTACTGGACGTACGGGGCAGACTGCGCCTCGAAGTCGAGCGCGCGCTCCCACTCGAAGGTGATCCCCTTGGTCGGCTGGGTGGCCACCACGTCGAACCGGACCGCGCCGATACCGACCTGGTGGGCGATGCGGTCGATATCCTCGGTGTCGAGGTCGTCGTCACGCAATCGATCGGCCAGGCGGTCCTCGACCTCGTCGCGAGCGCGCTCGATCGTCTCGTCGAGCAGATCGTCGAGGTCGACGCCGGTCCCCTCGCGAGTGCTCATCCCGCCCTCGGGCAAGTTCACCCACGAATAGAAGACCTGATCCAGACGATCGGTGTCGTGGCCGAGCAGGTCGAGCGCGGACGTGATCTGTTCGGCCTGGAGTTTGTGATCCTCGCCGAGGACGGTCACCGCCCGATCGAAGTTCGCGAGTTTCCACTCGTGGTGGGCGAGATCCCGGGTCGAATACAGCGACGTGCCGTCCGACCGCACGAAGACCAGATTCTTCTCGATCTCCGGGAAATCGAGTTGCCAGGCGCCCGCCTCGTGGACGGCATACTCGCTGTCGCGCAGGCGCTCGATCACGTCGTCGGTCGACCCGTCGCGCATGAACCGCGTCTCTTTGACGAACTCGTCGAACCCGACCGGCAGGCGATCGAGCGTGTCGGTCATCCCGTCGAGAACGGTGTCGACGACCCGAGAGACGCGCTCGTAGGTCGCCTCGTCGCCGGCCTCCAGACCCTGCAAGATTGCCTCGATGGCGTCCTCGGCGGCCTCGCGCTCGGCGGGAGCGGCCGATTCCAGGTAGTCGTTGCCGGCCCGATAGTACCGCACCATCTCGTATTCGGGACTGTCGCGTTCCGGGGCCGGAAGATCGGCCTCCTCGAAACGCTCGAACGCCCACGTGAACAGGGCGATCTGTCGTCCAGCGTCGTTGACATAATAGTGGGTTGTAACCTCGTGGCCCGCCGCCGAGAGAATCCGCGCGAGCGCGTCCCCGAGGACTGGATTGCGGGCCCGGCCGACGTGGATCGGGCCCGTCGGGTTCGCACTCGTGTGCTCGACGACGACCGACTCGCCGGTCGCGGGCAACTGGCCGTACTCCGGCGATCGGGCCGCCTCGATCGTCGCGGTATCGTAGGCCGGTGCCGCCCGCGCGTTGATGTAGGGGCCCTGACTGGTGACACGCCCCAGATACGGGTAGTCCTCGACATCGATGGCATCGGCGATCTCGGCGGCGATCCGTGGAGGTGGCCCACCGGCCGACTCGGCGAGTCGAAAGGCAACACTCGATGCAATCTCGGCCTCGACGCCATCGGGCGGGTGTTCGATGCCGGGGTCGGCCGCATACCCCAGTGCGTCCAGTGCCCCCGCAATCGCCTCGGTGAACTGCTCGCGCAACGATCGATACATGGCCGCGCGTTCAGGACGCGCGGGCAAAGGGGTGACGAACCGGCCAGGACCGCGTGGGCCCGGCCAGTCTGGTTCTCCGTCAGGCCAGTGGTGGCGGTACTTCGTCCGGCATCTCCCGCTCTACGTTGGCGGGGTCCTCGCCGTCCTCGATGGCCGACAGCGCGTCGTCGACCGTCACCCGGTCCTCACCCTCGCTGACGGGATACACGCCCACGATCCGGTCACCCTCCCGGATCAAGAGACCGACGACCGGCAGGTACAGGAGTGGTCGGCCGCCGTGATCCTCGGTTCGGCGAAACGCCGGTGACAGTGACAGGTCGCTTCCCTGGACGGCATCGAAGATCTCCTCGACGACCTCGGCCCGCTCCTCGACCACCCCTGGCGGAACGTCACCCGGATGAAGCACACACTTCCCCCACCGCCGCACCCGCATTCCGTCGATGCGATCGCGATGCTTCAGACGGCGCACCCGGTCGAGCACTGCACTCTGCCGCGCGGCGACGACACCCTGCACGTCTGTCCGAAGGCAGACCTCGACTGTTCGACCGGGGGTGTGGTGGGAATCTGTCACGGATGTTTGCGCATATACTCGGATGGGGGCAAAAAGCCTTTCCGCCCTCTTGGTAGCACGCCTCATGGTTGCTGCCGACCGATTTCGATTCGCCGAAACGGCCGGCTGCGCCGTATTTTTCCGTCTTCGACGGGTACGAAGTCTATGGCGTCCCACGGGTCCACGACGGACACGATCGACCACCTCGCCGTCCAGACCTGTGGCTGGACCGACTCGGCGATGCAATGTGCCGGGGCGTGCTATAAAAATGCCTTCTACGGCATCGAAAGTCACCGCTGCGTGCAGATGACACCGGTCCAGACCTGCAACGAGCGGTGTGTGTTTTGCTGGCGCGATCACGGCGACCACGGCACGCCCGACGATCGTGACTGGGCGGACCCGGCGGCCGTCGCCCAGCGATCGATCGAGCGCCACCGGACGCTCGTCTCGGGCTACGGGGGTCACGACGACGTGCCGCGAGACCGCTTCGAGGAATCACGCGAACCCCGCCACGTCGCGATCAGCCTCGACGGCGAGCCCACGCTCTACCCCTATCTGCCGGAACTGATCGAGGTCTATCGCGATCGCGGGCTGTCGACCTTTCTCGTGACGAACGGCACCCGGCCAGAGCGACTCGCCGCCTGCGATCCGACCCAGCTCTATTGTTCGGTAGACGCACCCGATCCGACGACCTACGAGCAGGTCGTCCGGCCGGCCGGATCGGACGCCTGGGGCCGCCTCGGCCATAGCCTCGACGTGCTCGCCGCGGCCGATGGCCCGCGAACGGCGATCCGGATCACGCTGGTCGAGGGACACAACGACCACGATCCCGCGGGGTACGCGAGGATGATCGAACGGGCCGCTGCCGACGTGGTGGAGGTCAAAGCCTACATGCACGTCGGTCATTCCCGCGACCGCCTGGACCGGTCCCGGATGCCCGACCACGCGACGGTCTGTGCGTTCGCCGACCGCATCGCCGAGCACCTGCCGCACGACCGTCGAGCCGACGTGGCCGCCTCTCGCGTGGCGCTGCTCGCCCAGTCCGATCCCCCACTCGAAACGTCCGTCCCGGACGCGGCCTGAGAGGCGACTCTCCAGCCGAGTCCGCCCGAAAAAAGCACGATCGTTCATTAGAAACGCGAGGCGACTCATCAATGCTTATACGCGCGGGGGTCCAGAATTGTGACGATGAGTGACTCCGAGGGGGG
Source organism: Halococcoides sp. (assembly GCA_042216835.1). Lineage (GTDB taxonomy): Archaea > Halobacteriota > Halobacteria > Halobacteriales > Haloarculaceae > Halococcoides. The sequence continues at coordinate 2,246 of JBDGTN010000052.1, read as the reverse complement.
CGAAGAGGAGGGGATTGAGGACCTTCCGCCGAGTGCCAAACTCGTCTACAAGGTCCTCGAATACAACGGGCCTCTTACTCAGAAAGGGATCGTCCAGGAGTCGATGCTATCGGCCCGAACCGTGCGGTACGCACTCGAACGCCTGGAAGACGCCGATGTCGTCGAAGAAGACATCTACTTCGCCGACGCCCGACAGAACATCTACGAGTTGACGACCGAGGAGACCGAAGAGACCGACACCACGGTCTCGGGGTAGCGGACACCGGTTCGCCTTCCTTTCGAACGCCTTTTGCGACCCGCTCGCAGACGAAAAGACATGTCGAGTGAGGATGCCGAGGCAAACGACGTCGAGGCACACGTCCGGGGCGTCTCGGTCACCACCGTCGCGACGCTGAGCGGACTCGCCGGTGGCGTCGGTGCCGACCTCGTGGCCAGTGGTCCCAAAGATCCCACGGGGATCGCCGTGCTCGGGGCTGCGATCGTCGTTCAGGTGCCGATCCTGCGGGCGATGGGGTATCAGGTCGAGACCTTCGATACGAAAGATTACCTCTACGTCGGATTCATGACGTTCGCGCTCTGGTTTCTCTCCTGGAGCATCCTGCTCACCGCGAGTCTGTAACGATGGCCGACGATAGCATCGCCGTGGTCGATCTGGATCGGTGTCAGCCCGACCGGTGTAACTACGAGTGCGTGAACTACTGCCCGCCGAACCGGACGGGCAAGGAGTGCATCGTCCGCCGCGAGGAGGCCTACGACGATCGAGACGATCGTGAAGAGGGCGACTATGCGGGCGATCCCGATCAGGTGTGGATCTCCGAGGAGATCTGTCTCGGCGAGACCTGTGGCATCTGTGTCGACCGGTGTCCGTTCGACGCGATCGACATCGTCAATCTCCCGCAGGAACTGGAGGAAGCGCCGATTCACCGCTACGGCGAGAATGCCTTTGCGCTCTATGGCCTCCCCGCACCCCGCGAGAGCCAGGTGACCGGGATCCTCGGCCCGAACGGCATCGGGAAGACGACCGCCGTGCAGATCCTCGCGGACGAACTCCAGCCCAATCTCGGGCAGGGTGGCGACCCGCCGGGGTGGGACGCGATTCTCGACGAGTACCGCGGGACGGCGCTCCAGCCCTATCTCGAGGCGATCGAAGACGACGACCTCTCGGTCGCCCGCAAGCCACAGTACGTCGACAAACTACCCGAGCGCTACGGCGGCCGGACGCGAGACCTGCTCGAACGCGCCGACGAGCGCGGCGTCCTCGACGAACTGGCCGAGCGGGTCGACATCACGCCCGTCCTCGATCAGGATCTGGAGACGCTGTCGGGTGGCGAACTCCAGCGCGTCGCGCTCGTCGCGACGCTGGCTCGCGATGCGGACTTTTACTTCCTGGACGAGATCACGCCGTATCTCGACATCGGCCAGCGGATGACTGCCGCCCGACTGGTCCGCGAGCTCGCCGAGGCGGGCGATCGCTCGATGCTCGTCGTCGAGCACGACCTCGCGATCCTGGACCTGCTCGCCGACGGCATCCACCTCGCGTACGGCCAGCCCGGGGTCTTCGGCGTGGTCACGCCGCCGAAATCGACCAAGCAGGGCATCAATGAGTACCTCTCGGGCTATCTCGAATCGGAAAACGTCCGCATCCGGGACTCGGAGATCACCTTCGAGACCCACGCGCCGCGGACGCTCACCGGTGGAAAACCCGTCGTCGAGTATCCCGCCCTGGAGAAATCCTACGGCGATGGCGAATTCTCGCTGTCGGTCGAGGCCGGCCGGATTCACGAGGGCGAGGTGCTCGGCGTCGTCGGGCCGAACGGCATCGGGAAATCGACGTTCGCGAAACTGCTCGCGGGCCGGCTGGCCCCAGATTCGGGCGAGTTAGACGCCGGCCTCTCGATCAGCTACAAGCCCCAGTACATCGAGATCGATCGCGAGATGCGCGTCGAAACCTTCCTCCGGACGGTCACCGACGACGTGGGATCGTCGTACTGGAATACGGAGATCGCCCAGCCACTTCAGCTCGACCCGATCATGGACCAGCAGCTGCCGGACCTCTCGGGTGGGGAGCGCCAGCGCGTCGCCATCGCGGCCTGTCTCTCCGATACGGCCGATCTCTACCTGCTCGACGAGCCATCGGCGCACCTCGACGTCGAACAGCGAGTCCGGGCGACCTCGGCGATCCGGCGCTATGCCGAGAATCACGACGCGACCGCGCTCGTCATCGACCACGACATCTACATGATCGA
>JBDGTN010000146.1:0-8627 GCA_042216835.1 Halococcoides sp. | reverse complement strand
ACTGAAACGACGACGGAGACGCCAACACCGACTGAAACGACGACGGAGACGCCGACACCGACTGAAACGACGACTACAGAGCTCCAGCAGGTGCCGCTGCAGATCCAGAACGCGAGCGTCGCGGCTGGGGACACCTCGACGGTCGAAATCTACATGGACAGCACGCCCATGGGCGTCTCCGGATACGGCTTCACCGTCGAAGTCGGGGACACCTCGGTTGCGTCCATCGCGAGCGCAAGCCAGCCACTGGATAACGCCGCGAAGGATCTGGCCTACGCGACCGCCGATGGCAGTCAGGCGGTCGTGAGCGTCACCGACACCGGAAAGGAAATCGATCCGGATACCGGTCGCCAGACCCTGGTGACTCTGGAGATCCAGGGTGTGGGTAACGGATTGACGACGCTTTCGCTGTCGAATGTGAAGGTCACGTCCGACCGGTACAGTGGGGAGTCGGCGATCTCCAATGTTGGCGCGGGGTCCGTGTCCGTGAGCGGTACCACGCCGACGACCACGACGACGACCGAAACGCCGACGGACACGCCGACGGATACCCCGACGGACACGCCGACGCCGCAGCCGGGTATCATCGAACAGTACCAGCAGCTCAAATCACCGAAAGACGAACTCCAGCCCTCCGAGGTCATGCAGGCCAAGGGTGACTACATCGTCGGAGATATTTCGCTGGAGGATGCGGTGACAGTGATGAGAGCCTACTTCTTCTAGAATAAACCGAATCGAAAGTTAATTAATTACCCTCCACACATGATTCCTGATACGATGAATAGACGATTACGGATGGGGCTCGTGGCGATTGCGGTCGTCCTGATCGCAATCGGAGCCTCGACTGGATTCGGTATCGTTGCCGCAGAAGAGACACCGACACTGGTCGATTACACCAGTGAAGCGACGGTACAGCCGGGTGAGACGGTGAACGTTTCGGTGAGCTACGAGAACGCCGCCGGGATTCGGCTCAAGCAGGTACCGGCATCCTGGACGGTGGCCGACAGCTCCGCGGAGATGTTCGACCGGACCGATTCGGACGGTCGCAGCGTCGGCTGGGTGTGGATGCAGAACAAGACCGGGACCCAGTACGTCGTCTTCGAGGTGCCCGAGAACGCCAGCGGGAGCACCGATCTTCCGCTCGTACTGGAACGGTACAAGGCGGGCGACGTCACTGGTACGGTGAGCGTCACGGTCGAGGGGACGGCGACCGCTCCGTCCGTGAGCGTATCGGGTGGGACGGTCGCGGCTGGCGAGGACGTTACCGTCGAGGTGACGGCCGACGATGTCGGGACGCTCTCGCTGGCGGGGATCCCGACCTCGTGGGGTGTCGATGCGAACTCGACGGCGGGCGCGTCGCCGCTTGTCGGGATGAAAAACGGCGCACAGAAGGTCGCGTGGACGTGGCATACCGACCAGAATGACGTGACGGCGACGGTCACGCTGTCGATTCCGGAGACCGCGACTGTCGGGACGACGACGCTGACTGCTCAGGCCGGTAATTCCGCCGACGAAACGACGACGGCGTCGGGGACGGTCACGGTGACCGAACCCGCGAAGCCGACGCTCCGCGTCGAGACGACGAAGACTGCCGATGGCTACAATGCGACAGTGGTGCTGTCGGAGGCCCCGAACGGCCTCGTCGGCTACACGATCGAACTCGCGACCAACGACACGGGGATCGCCCGTTTCTCCGCGGTGAACGACGCGGTGGCCTGGCCCGGTCCGTTCACGAAGCTTCACTCGGCCAACCGATCCGACGACGGCTCTTCGATCCTGCTGAAGGGGACCGATGTCGGCCACGAGATAAACGAATCGAGTGGTTCCGTCGAGCTCGCGACCGTCCACATCGATCAGATCGGAGCCGGTATGGCCGAGATCGCGGTGACCGACCAGTCGTGGGTGCAGGACGACGACGGGAACACGACGCATCCGACTCCGGGCTCCGCGGTGGTCGGCAACGAAAGGCCGCCGGCTCCGACTGTGAACGTCGTCGGCGGCAGCGCGGAACCTGGCGAGAACGTCACCGTAGAGGTCCTGGCCGATGAGGTCGGGACGCTATCTCTGGGCGGCATTCCGACCTCGTGGGGCGTCGACGCGAGCGAGGTAGCGGGTGCCTCGCCGCTGGTCGGCACCACGAACGGCGCCCGGAAGGTCGGGTGGGTGTGGAGCGAGAACCAGCAGCACGTGACGGCGAGGGTGACGCTGTCGATCCCCGAGGACGCCGCCGCCGGCACCACGATGCTGACCGCGGAGGCGGGGAACTTGGCCGATCTGACGACAACGGCGTCGGGGACGGTCACGGTGGCCGAGTCCGAGACTCCGCGCGTCCGCGTCGAGACCTCGGGTGACCAGGCGACGATCGTGCTGTCGAACGCTCCGACCGGATTATCGGGCTACGCGTTGAATCTGACGAGTAGTGACGGCAGCGTCGTCCAGATCGCCGGTGGTCGTGCGTCGCCGGTGACGTGGCCGTCGACGTTCAGCGACGTGAACTACTACGAGCGATCGGCGGATGGCTCGTCGATCTTCCTGAAGGCAAGCGACGCGAACGACCAGATTGCCAACGGGTCGACGGGGGTCGAACTCGCGACGGTCGATCTCGAGACGGGCGCTGCCGGGACGGCTATACTCTCGGTGAACGTCACGAAACTGCAGGCCGAGAACGGGGATCAGGTCCCCCACGTCGAGCAGTCGGCGACGATCACCGTCACCAACGGGACGACCCCGAGCGTGAGTCTGACGAACGCCTCCGTGACACCCGGCGAAAACGCGACGGTCACGATTTCGGCTGAGGATACCGCCGTGCTTTCGCTGGCGGGTATTCCGTCCGAATGGACGATCGCGGACTACGACGCTGCCGGCGGCACGCCCGTCGAGGGCACCGCCAACGACTCCAAGAAGATCGGCTGGGCCTACAACGAGAACCGGGACGTGACGATCAACGTCACGCTGTCGGTGCCAGCCTCCGCCACGGCGGACGCGACGCTCACCGCCGAGGCGTTCAGTCGGTCGGACAGGCAGGCGACCGACACTGCCGTCGTCACGGTGACCGTGCCGACACCCACCAAAACGGAGTCTGACGGTCAGGTCAGTATCGGAGGTGGCGGCTTCGAGTTCGGCGGCGAAACGACGACGGTCGACGACGGACCGGTGCGGACGCCGGTCGACACGGAAACCCCGACGCCGGAAGCGACCGAGACGGAAACCCCGACGCCGGAACCGACCGAGACGGTGACCGACACGCCGACCACGACGACGCCGGGTGGTGGGGCACCCCCGAACGACGGCGGTCTCCCCATCCTCCCGATCCTGATCGTCGTCGTGATCGTCGGCGCAGCGGGCGTGCTGATCTATCGGCGGTAACCTTCTGTTGGGCCCTCCCTTGTGACCCTCGGCCGACGTAAATTTTAATGCGATATGAGAACGTAATATTCGATCATCGGCGACGCCGTTGCGGCGACCAGTGGGCCGGACGGATCGTCGGGGGGACTCAATCATGACAGATCATTCGGGGGCGGATGCGACCACGGACCGCGTATCGCGACGACGATTTCTGGGAACGGTCGCGGCGCTCGCGGCGACGGGCACGAGCACTCTTGGCAGTGCAGGGGTTGCCGATCAGGTGTCATCGCTGGTCGATCAGATGTCGATCGACCAGAAGGTGAATATGCTGCACGGCGGCTATCGAGCGGACGCCACCGGCTGGATCGACCCGGTTCAGGAACTCGGCATTCCGGGCATCCGGATGTTCGACGGCCCCGTGGGCGTCCGGACCGAATCGAAGACGCCGATGACGGCGTTTCCCGCCTCGATCGCAACAGCCGCCTCGTTCGATCCCGACCTGATGGAACGACAGGGCGAGGCGATGGGCCGGGAAGCCAAAGCGGTCGATGCCCACCAGTTGCTCGGACCGGCGTTGAATATCCACCGCGTTCCGCTGTGCGGACGGAACTTCGAATACTACAGCGAGGACCCCTACCTGACCGGTGCGATGGCCGCCGCGAGCACGCGCGGAATCCAGTCCGAAAACGTCGTTGCCACCCCGAAACACTTCGCTGCGAACACCCAGGAAACGCGCCGACGATACGTCAGTTCCGAGGTCAGCGAACGGACATTGCGGGAGATCTATCTCCCGGGCTTTCGGGCGACCGTCGAGGCCGGAGCGCTCTCGATCATGTCGGCGTACAACCGCGTCAACGGTACCTACTGCACCGAAAACGAATTTCTCCTCTCGACGGTACTCAAAGACGAGTGGGGCTTCGAGGGCTTCGTCGTCTCGGACTGGGGGGCGATGCACAGCACCGTCGATAGCGCCCTCGCCGGCCAGGATGTCGAAATGTGGGAATCGAAATACTTCGGCAGTGATCTCAAACGCGCGGTCCAGAACGGGGAGGTTCCCCAGTCGCGACTGGACGATATGGTCTCGCGCGTGCTGACCGCGTTCGCGACGACCGGTCATCTCGATGGATCGCTCGGACCGGGCGAGCGCAACACCACCGCTCACCAGGAGTTGGCCCGCGAGATTGCCGAGTCCGGTGCGACCCTGCTGAAAAACGACGGGGTGTTGCCGATCGACCCCGACGCGGTCGATACCATCGGCGTCGTCGGGCGAGCGATCGACGAGGCGCTCGTCGGTGGCGGTGGCGCGGCGGAGGTCACTCCGGCCTACAGTGTGAGTCCGCTCCAGGGCATCCGGGATTTCGTCGGCGGTCGCGCGACCATCAGCACGGCACGCGATCCCAGCGGCGCGGCGAGTGTCGCTGCTGACGCCGACGTGACGCTCGCGTTCGGACAGGTGTACTCCTCGGAGTTCGAGGATCGACCGGATATGCACCTCGAACAGAACGACGACGAGGTGATTCGGCAGGCAGCGACGAGTGGCACGACCGTGGCCGTCTTGCACATTCCCGCACCGGTCGTGATGCCCTGGGTCGAGGATGTCGCGGGCGTGCTCTCGATGTGGTACCCCGGCATGGAAGACGGCAATGCGACCGCGAACGTCGTCTTCGGCGCGAGTGATCCGGGCGGGAAACTCCCGACCACGTTCGGACACTCCTTCGCGGACTATCCGGTCTCCGAGGAGCGTCGCTTCCCGGGCGTGAACGATCGAGTCTACTTCGAGGAGGGCGTGTTCGTCGGCTATCGCCACTTCGATGCGGCGGGTGTCGAACCACTCTATCCGTTCGGGCACGGGTTGTCCTATACGTCGTTTGCCGTCGACGGAGTGGACGCCCCCGCCAGATTCGACCCGACGAGCCCCGATGCGGCGACGGTTTCGGTCGAGATATCGAATACCGGGTCGACCGCCGGCAGCGAGGTCGTTCAGGTGTACGTCGAGGAGGTCGACCCCGCCGTCGAGCGCCCGCCGAAAGAACTGAAGGGCTTCCAGAAAGTCCACCTCGATTCCGGAGGGTCGACGACGGCCTCGGTCGATCTCGACCGATCGGCCTTCGAGTATTTCGATCCGGATGCCGGCGAGTGGACCGTCGATCCGGGCGAGTTCCGCATCCACGTCGGGGCGTCCTCGCGAGATATTCGCGCGACCGTTTCGATCGACGTTGGCGAGGGCCCCACCCTGCCGCCGATCGAGGGGACTGTCCCACGCGATCTCGACGGCGACGGTCTGCACGAGGATGTCAACGCCAATGGGAAGGTCGATTTCCCCGACGTGAATGAATTCTTCCGGAACTCCGATACGGCCGTCGTCCAGGAGTACACCTCGTATTACGACTTCACGGGGGAGGGGACGGTGAACTTGCAGGACGTGATGGCGCTGTTCCAGATGGTCTGAGGTGGGTCTGGCCGCCTGCGGTCGTCTCTGAGACGCTTTCGATCCCTTCTCGAAGATTTCGATGGTTTCGAAAGCATATTCGAGAGAATCGAACGGTATACCGCCCAGACCCGCCGAACGCGAATTCTTAACACTGTGGACGTGCTACAATAATCCAGTGGAGTGGGTGGAGATGACCGAATATACACGCGCGCCCGAAGCTGATCGGATCGATCGACGAACGTTCGTCAAGACGACCGGTGCTGGACTGGGGACGCTCGCCCTCGGTGGGACGGCTCTCTCGGGCCCGGCCGCCGCGGCGCTGTCCGAGTACAACGTCGCCGAGGCGCTCCAGAAGTCGCTGTATTTCTACGACGCCAATATGTGCGGGCCCGGCGTCCGCGAGGCGAGTCGGCTGGACTGGCGCGGCGACTGCCACACGGTCGATACCGCCGTGCCGCTGGAGGCGCCCGTCGAGGAAGGAGGAACGAATCTGCCCGCGTCGTTCATCGACGAGCATCGCGACGTCCTCGATCCCGAGGGGACCGGGACGGTGAATCTCGCTGGCGGGTATCACGACGCTGGCGACCACGTCAAGTTTGGCTTGCCCGCCTTCTACACGGCCTCGACGCTCGCGTGGGCCTATTTCGAGTTCACCGAGACGTTCGAGGCCACGGGGACCGACGATCACCTCCGGCATCACCTCCGCCGCTACGCCGAGTACATCCTCGGCAATACGTTCATGGCTGACGGCGAGGTCGTCGCCTTTGCCTATCAGGTCTCGGACGGCGGGTCGAGTTTCGATCACAACTACTGGGGGCCCGCCGAACTCCAGGACCCCGAGGAGTCGCCCCGACCGGCCTTTTTCGCGACGCCCGACACGCCGGCCAGCGACCGGGCGGGCGAGGCCGCGGCGGCGCTCGCGGCGATCTCGCTGGCGTTCGAGGATCGCGATCCCGACTTTGCCGCCGAATGCGTCGAGACGGCACGAGCGCTGTATGCGTTCGCCAACGAGTACCGCGGGATGCCGGACACGGCCGCCCCGTACTATTCCTCGACCAGCGACGCCGACGATCTGGCGTGGGCGGCGCTGTGGCTCCACGACGCGACCGGCGAGGACCGGTATCTCCAGGACGTGATCGAAACCGACGCGAACGGGCAACTCACCGGACACCTGGGCGCGATTCTCGACACCAAGACCGACGACTGGAGAAACAGATGGGTTCACTGCTGGAATTCCGTCTGGGGTGGGGTGTTCCTCCGTCTCGGTGCGATCACCGGCGATCAGGCCTGGTGGGATTTCGCCCACTGGAATCTGGCGTACTGGTCGGGTGGGGCGGTCGAACACAGAGACGGTAGTGGCTACATCACGACCACGCCCGCGGGCTTTTCCTGGCTGAGCCGGTGGGGATCGGCCCGCTACAACGCCGCGGCCCAGCTGTGTGCGATGGTATATGACAAGTACAGAGACCACGACGGGTTCGCCGAGTGGGCCCGCAGCCAGATGGAGTACATCATGGGGTCGAATCCCTTTGGCTACTCGCTGATCGTCGGCTTCACCGACGATTACGCCTCTCATCCCCACCACGACACCGCCCACGGATCGCTCGCGGGCAAACCCGAAGTCCCCGAGGACCACCGGCACACACTCTGGGGGGCGCTCGTCGGCGGTCCGGACAGCAGCGACAATCACGTCGACAAGACCAAAAACTACATCTACAACGAGGTTGCCAGCGACTACAACGCCGGCCTCGTCGGCGCGCTCGCGGGGCTGTACAGCCGGTATGGCGAGCAAGACCCGCTCCCGATCGAGACGTTCCCGCCCGAACAGCGCGATAGCGATTCCTTCCGTGTCGAGGCCCGCGTCAAGAGCAACGACGGCAATCGGATCGATTACACGGCTTTCCTCGTCAACGAAACCTTCCACCCACCGAAACCGGTCGACGGGATTTCATTCCGGTACTATCTCGACATCTCGGGGATGGACGGGTCGATCGACGACGTGCGGATCGACGTGACCTACGATCAGGTCGGCAGCCAGGACGGCCACTCGGTCGAGGTGAACGGTCCGACCCCGACCGACACTGACGGCGTCTACTACGTCGAATTCGATTACTCGGGGTATGCGTTCCACGGCCGCAAAAAGATCGGCTTCGCCATCGCGGCCTACGCCGTCGACGGCTGGGATCCCACCGCTGGCTGGAGTCACGAGGGCATCGACTCCGAGATCGGAACGGCCGAGCACATCCCGGTCTATATCGACGACCGGCAGGTCGCCGGACTCGAACCCGGGCAGACGGATCCGCCCGCGAACACCGCACGGCCACGGGCACCGTCGAATCTGACGGCGAACGTCGCGGGCACCAGCGTCGAGCTTGCCTGGAGCGGCGTCGAGAGCGCCGACCAGTACCACGTCGAGGTCGACGACAGCGTCGTCACGTCGACGACCGACACCTCGGCGACCGTCGCGGGCCTCGACTTGGGCCAGACCTACGAGGTCGGCGTCGTCGCAGTTAACGGTCAGTGGTGGTCGTTCCCGGCGACCGCCGTCGTGACGGCCGGGGGTCCCGATCCGACGCCGACGACGGAGACGCCAACGGCGACGATCACGACACCGACCGAGACGACGCCGGACGGACCGACGTGGCCGACCGATCCTGTGCCGACCGATCCCGACGATGACGGCCAATACGAGGACCTCTCGGGGAACGGCCAGATCGATTTCCCCGACGTGAACAAACTCTTCCAGCACTCGGATACGACGAACGTTCGGGACAACGCTCTGTTCTACGACTTCGAGTCCAGCGGTGACATCAATCTGCAGGACGTGATGGCGCTGTTCCAGATGGTCTAA
>JBDGTN010000071.1:0-8843 GCA_042216835.1 Halococcoides sp. | reverse complement strand
AAGACGACGACCTTCTCGAAGAGGACGCCGACGAGATGGGCATCGACGAAGACGAACTGGCCGACGACGAACTTTTCGACACCGTCGTCGACGACGAACCGGACGTGGACTCCCCAGCAGAGACGAACGAGGAGATGGCCGCCGAATCAGCCGAAGAATCGACCGCCGAATCGGCCGAGGAGGGGGCCGTCGAGGCGGACCAGGCGTCGTCACCCGGGACGGATGGTGACGGTGACGACCCCGGCACAGCCGGAGACGAGTCGACCGACGCCGCCCCGGACCAGCGATCGACCTCGACCGACGCCGGGGCAGCCACCGACTCGACTGGTTTTACGACCGGATCGACCGGCGGGGACGGCAAGCCCTACGTCGAACGGCTTCCCGGCGGTCCGGTCCGGGAAATCGTGACCGTCGAGTGGCTCGAGTCCCTCGTCGATCGACTCGGCACGACCAATACCCGGCAGGCCCTCCAGTACTACGAGCGGATCGGGTGGATCAGCAGCGAGGTACGGGCCGATCTGGAGGCCTATCTCCAGGGCATCGAGGGCGACGGAACGGGGGCGAATCCCGATATCGAGGTCCACACCACGAGTCTCGAATACATTCGGGAACTGAACGGCACCGGCCGATCGTCACCGCTCGGCGGTGGAGGTGATCCGGATGGGATTCAGCGTTAGTGGCTCGGCAGCGATCATCTTCGCGGCGATGTTCATCGCCTTCGGGATGTTCTACAGCGCCACGACGGCCACCTCGGATCGGATTACCGACGCCAGAGACGAGTCCCGGGAGCGTTCGCTCGAACTCCAGAACGCTGCGATCAGTATTCAGAACGTCACTACCGCGTCCAGCGGCGGGACCTACTACGTCAATGCGACGGTGCTGAACACCGGCAGTGCCGCCCTGGGAGTGAATCGAACGGGGTTCCTGATCGACAATCGGTATCAGACCGACTTTCTCGATCGCGCCGTCGAGGGCAACAGTCAGACCGATCTCTGGCTTCCCGGCGAGATACTGACCGCGAACATGACGACCAGTAGTGTGCCGAATCGACTGCGGGTCGTCGCCGATCGGGGCGTCGCCGCGACGGAGGTGATCAACTGATGGCCAGCGTCTCGGCCTCCCATCTCATCATCTTCATCGCGAGCATCCTCGTCGCGGCGACCGTTGCGGGGACGATCACGACCACCGTCGCCGACATCAGTGGTGCGCTGGAGACCCAGGGCGTCGACGTAGCGAACGAGATCGCGACCGACGTGGAGATCATCACCGATGCCGGCGCTCAGGTCTACAACCGGTCGGGGGCCGACAACGTGACTCTCCACGTCAAGAACACGGGGTCGGAGTACCTCCCCGACGACGCGGGCCTGATCGACGTGTTCGTCGACGGCCGGTACGTCACTAACGTGACGGTCACCGTGATCGACGACTCGGCCTGGACGCCCGGATCGGTCGCCAGATTCGACATCTCCGCACCGGGACTCTCCCCCGGCGACCACCGCGTCAAGATCGTCATCAACGGAAACGAGGAGGTGTTCGAATTCCGCCTATGAGCGTCGCAACACAGGATCTCTACTCGCTCGGACTCGGCGATCGGGATCGGCTGAACAAGGAACTCGGCGGCGGATTCCCGCCCGGGAGCATCGTGCTCATCGAGGGCGACTACGGTGCCGGCAAATCTGCGATGGTCCAGCGGTTCTCGTATGGCCTTTGCCAGGAGGGCAACCAGGTCACCTACCTCTCGACAGAGTTGACCGTCGGCAGTTTCCTCGAACAGATGCATTCGCTGGACTACGGCATGGTCAATCACCTCCTTGACGAGGAAATTCTCTTCTTGCACGCGGACATCGCCGACTCGAACACCTTCGCTGGCGACGACGAGGAGACCGAGCGCAAGGAACTGCTCAAGCGCCTGATGGAGGCCGACGCGATGTGGGACGCGGACGTGATCCTCATCGATACCTTCGACGCCATCCTGCGAAACGATCCGAAGTTCGAGGCGCTGATCCGCCAGAACGAGGAGCGCCAGGCCGCCCTCGAGATCATCTCCTTTTTCCGGGAGATCATCGCCAGGGGGAAGGTGATCGTCCTCACGGTCGACCCCTCGACGCTGGCCGAGGAGGCCATCGGGCCGTTCCGGTCGATCGCCGACGTGTTCCTCGAACTCGAGATGGTCGAGGTCGGCAACGACGTGCGCCGCCAGATCTCGGTCAAGCGCTTTGCTGGCATGGGCGAACAGGTCGGCGACACAATCGGGTACTCCGTCCGGTCCGGGACGGGCATCGTCATCGAATCCAGGAGCGTCGCATGACCGAACAGGGCACAGCCAAACCGTCCGACGAACTCCGGCGGCACGCTGCCCGCCGGCCTCACCTCCAGGAGCACCTCAAGAAGTTCAAGCAGATCACTGGCGAGTTCCCGATGTTCGTCGACGAGATCGACGACGATTACGAGACCGACCGGCCGAACGTGCTGTATCCAGTCGGCGGCCCGATTTATACGCACATCTACGGCGATATCGGCCAGGATATCAAATACTACGCCATCGAACCCGAACTCGACGAGGACGAACGAGTGGTTTTCGATAAAGTCCGGAACCGATTGCTCGAAAAGAGCGTCCACAAGCCCGCTCCCGAGGAGGAAGACGAGTACGACGATCGCATCGAGGAACTGCTCACGGAGACGACCCGGATCAAGTCGGGCGATTCAAGCGTCCTCTCGACGCTCTCGAAGATCAAAGACGTCGGCAAGGTCGAACTCGACGAATCGACCTACGAGAACATCCGCTATCGCCTCAATCGAGACATCGTCGGTCTCGGCCCGCTCGAACCGGTCATGCGTGATACGGCCAACGAGGACATCCACGTCATCGGACCCCACGAGTGTTATGTCGATCACTCGGTCTACAGCCTCATCGAGACGACCGTCGATTTCGGCGAACCCGAGGAGTACGAGCAGTGGCTTCGGAACATGGGCGAGCGGATCGGCGATCCGGTCTCCGATAGCGACCCCATCATCGACTCGACGCTCCCGGACGGGTCCCGTATCAACATCATCTACTCGGACGACGTCTCGATCAAAGGCCCCTCGATGACGATCCGTCAGGGCGAGGAGACGCCGCTGAGCATCTTCCAGATCACGAAGTGGGGAACGCTCAGTCCCGAACTCGCCGCGTACCTCTGGCTGTGTCTCGAAAACGAACAGACCGTCTTCGTCGTCGGAGAGACCGCCTCCGGGAAGACGACGACGCTCAATTCGATTATGGCGTTCATCCCCCGGGATTCGAAGATCTATACGGCCGAGGACACCGCCGAGGTCACCCCGCCACACGACACCTGGCAGCAACTCATGACGCGGGAGGCCGACGACGAGTCCACCGGAGTCGATATGTTCGACCTCGTCGCGGCCGCATTGCGTTCGCGCCCAGACTACATCGTCGTGGGCGAGGTGCGTGGCGAAGAGGGTCGAATGGCGTTCCAGGCTGCCCAGACGGGCCACCCCGTCATGCTGACCTTCCACGCGAGCGATATCGTCTCGATGATCCAGCGGTTCACTGGCGATCCGATCAACGTCCCCGAGACGTTCATGGACAACGCCGACGTCGCACTGTTCCAGAATCGGGTGAAGCAAGGCGACGACGTCCTCCGTCGGGTTACCAGCGTTCAGGAGATCGAGGGTTACTCGAAAGAGATGGACGGCGTCGTGACGCGCCAGTCGTTTTACTGGGACCCGGTCGACGACGAAATCGTCTTTCAGGGGATGAACAACTCCTTTGTCCTCGAAGAACAGATCGCGACGCTGCTGGGATACGAGGACACGCGTGACATCTACGACGACCTGCAGTTCCGCGCGAAACTGATCGAACGGGCGATCCAGGAGAACATCGTCGGGTACCACGAGGTCAACGAATTCGTCGAGAACTACCAGCGTGACGGGATCGAAGGCATCCCCTTCGACATCGCCAGGGAGCAATAATGGCCACCGACGAGGCGACCTTCGATACGTCTCTCTCGGAACTGTTCGCCTCGCTCGTCGAGTCGTATCGCCGCCTGCCGATGCCGCTGGGCGTCTACCTCACCCGGTATCTGCTCCCGTCGGCGATCGCCCTGCTCGTGACGCTGGTGCTCCCACTCGTCATTTCGCTGCCGCTGATCATCGCGCTCCCGATTCCGCTACTCGGAGTGCTGATCTTCGGGGCGGTCGTCCTCTATCCGAAGATTCTTGTTTCTCAGCGGCGGCGCGCACTCAACAACCGATTCCACCTGATGATCACTCACATGACGGTGCTGTCGACGACCAACATCGACCGGATGGAGGTCTTCCGTGCGCTCTCGCAGGAAGAAGAGTACGGCGCCCTCGCCGAGGAACTCCGGCGGATCGTCGAACTGGTCGACACGTGGAATCTCAGCCTCGACGATGCCTGTCGACGCCGGGCCAAGGAGGTCCCGAGCGATCACCTCTCGGACTTTTTTGATCGGCTCTCCTACACCCTCGGGGCGGGGCAAGCGCTGGAAGACTATCTCGTCAGCGAACAGGACATGATGATCGAAAACTACAAGACCGTCTATCGGGGGACGCTGGGGAATCTCAACGTCTTGCAGGACCTCTACCTGTCGATGATCCTTTCGATGACGTTCGCGCTGGTCTTCGCGATCGTCCTGCCGATTCTCACGGGGACCAACCCGACGATGACCGTGGCGGCCGTCATCCTGATGTTCGCCCTCGTGCAGACGGGCTTTTTCCTCACCATCCGATCGATCGCTCCCTACGACCCGGTCTGGTTTCACGCGGAGGATGTCGAATCGCCGATCCAGGATCGTCTCGACCGCGCTTTCAAGATCGGGGTCGGCGGATCGGCGCTGCTGGTCGCTATCGCACTCGCCGGTGTCCTCGGGATCGGCCCCGGGCTTGCGATCTTCGTCCCGACGATCGAGACGTTGCCGCTGCCGCTCTACGTCTCGATCCCGATGACGCCGATGCTCTATCCGGGGATCGTCGCGCGTCAGGCCGAACAGACGATCAAGGGCCGCGACGAGGAGTTTCCGAGTTTCATCCGCGCGCTCGGCGCGACCGAGGGCGCCAAACAGTCGACCACGTCGGCCGTCCTGGAGAGTCTCCGGAACAAGGACTTCGGGCCGCTGACCCACGACGTGGACAACCTCTACCGCCGGCTCAACATGCGAATCGAACCCGCGAAGGCCTGGCACCACTTCACCGCTGAGTGTGGCTCGTATCTCATCCAGAAGTTCTCCGAGATGTATCTCGTCGGCCGCCAGATGGGCGGGAGTCCCAAGCAACTGGGGGAGTTGATCAGCGAAAACATGAACGAGATCCTCCAGTTGCGACAGGAGCGCACCCAGGAGACCACGACGCTGATCGGGATGCTGTACGGTATCACGACGGCATCGGTTTTTGCCTTCTTCATCGGTCTCCAGATCGTCACCATCCTCTCGGGGATGAGTCTCGATCTGGCCTCGACCGCCGAGTTCGACGTGAACTCGCTGATCAACGCCAAAGTCTACAACATCCCGCTCATCGAGTCGCTGTTGATCTTCATCATCGTGTTCAACGCCATTCTCTCGGCGATGATGATCCGAACGCTCGACGGCGGTCACAAGATGAACACCTACATGCACATCGTGGTGCTGACCTGGATCGGGTCGGTCGTCGCGATCTTCACCCGTCACATGGTAGACATGTTCCTCACCGTCTAGCGGCCCTCGAACTGGGGGTCGTCGTCGTTCAGAAAGGCCTCGACACCTTCGCGGGCGTCGTCGGTCGTCACGAGGCGACCGAACGCCTCGGTCTCGACATCGAGGCCGGCCGTCGTCTCTCCACGGCCGGCCAGCAGTGCGCGTTTGGCGGCGGCCTGAGCGAGCGGCGGGCCCCGACCGATCCGCTCGGCCCACGTGTCGAGTGCCGTCTCCAGGTCCTCGACGACCGCAGTGAGAAAGCCATACTCGGCCATCTCCTCGGCAGCATAGCGATCGCCCGTGAGGACGATCTCGCTGGCTCGACCCTCGCCGACGAGGTGGGACAATCGTTGCGTGCCACCCCAGCACGGGATCACGCCCAGGTCGATCTCTGGCTGACCGAAGGTTGCGTCGGGCGTCGCGATCCGCAGATCGGCTGCTGCGGCGAGTTCCATCCCGCCGCCGAGTGCGACGCCGTCGATACCCGCAACGACGGGCGTCGGACAGGTTTCGAGGGCGGCGAAGGCGTCCTGCCCCCGGCGAGAGAGCGCCATCGCGGTCCCGGCGTCGGCGTCGCGGATCAATGTGGTCACGTCCGCTCCGGCACAGAACGTCTCGCCCGCGCCGGTGATCGTGATCGCACGGACCGACTCGTCGTCGCCCAGCCGATCGATCGCGTCGGCAAGGGCGTCGAGCATCGACGGCGTGAGCGCGTTCATCCGGTCCGGCCGGTCGAGGGTGATCGAGGCGATGCGGTCGGCGGTGACGGCAATACGATCGCTGGCCATGGAGTGGCTGGACACGCGATCACAATGGACGTTCCGCCCGCAGGAGTGGCGGCCGTCTCGGACAGTCCCGCCGTTTACGGGTATCAAACTCCGAACAGGAAGAGCACGAGATTGTTGACCGCCGGCCCGAGACCGAGCGCGACGACGGCCGCATACAACAGGTTCGTCCGGACGGGTTCCTCGTCGAGGAAATCCGCGAGATAGACGGCGACGACGACCGCGACCACGATCTTCACCGCCACGAACGCCCAGCCCCCGCCGATGTACTGCGCGGTCGGCAGGGCACTCGCGGCCTCCATGATGAGTCGCGGGATCGGTGTCCGTTCGCCCGCTCCAAGGACATCGTACCCGACGGCCGTCGTCGTGCCGTCGAGCGTGTGCGCGAAGATCACGAGCGGGGTCGCCAGCCACGCTCTGCTGACGGCTTCCGTGGCGCGGAGACTCGTCGCGAACCAGACGATCGCCGAGAGAACGATCGCCGCCGCGATGGCGACGGCCGGCCAGGTGGGAT
This sequence comes from Halococcoides sp., assembly GCA_042216835.1. Taxonomy (GTDB): domain Archaea; phylum Halobacteriota; class Halobacteria; order Halobacteriales; family Haloarculaceae; genus Halococcoides. The sequence continues at coordinate 1,854 of JBDGTN010000071.1, read as the reverse complement.
GGAGTCCGAGCGGGAGCCCCCAGTACAGCGTCGCGACCAGCAGGGTGACAGCGACGCCGATCCCGACATAGAACAGGTACATCGGCGTCGAGGCCTCGGTCCCGGCGGCCGTCGCGAGAAAGATCACTGCGATCCAGGTCACGCCTGCGACGACGAAGATCGTCACGTAGACCGCCGGGGCGGCGAACAGGTCCACGACGACATCGGGATACGGACTGGGAGAGACGCGGGTCAGCGCGTGGACGATCCCGCCGACGACCATCCACGGCGTGATCGAGAGGACGACCCACTGATCGATCCGGGGTTCGAGCGCCGACAGGAAGGCCACGACCACCGCCGCCGCCACCACCAGCGCGACCCCCACGACCGGGTCGGGCACGGACAGCCCACTCGGAAGCACCATGTACATGTGTGAAATTCTCACGGCACTGTGAAGAAAGCTTTTGGTTTCCGACGCGGCCGCCGTCGACGCGGGGTTTTTCGGGCTGGACGCCAAGGTTCGGTCGAATGGCCCGCTACTACGTCGAAACCTACGGCTGCACCTCGAACCGGGGGGAGTCCCAGGCGATCGAACGGGACCTCCGCCGAGCGGGCCACCGACCGGTCGAGTCGGCCGATGCCGCCGACGTTGCCATTCTCAACACCTGCACCGTCGTCGAGACCACCGAGGACCGGATGTACCGCCGCGCACAGGCGCTCGCGGAGACCGTCCCCGAACTCGTCATCACGGGGTGTATGGCGCTCGCCCAGGGAGACACCTTCGCGGAAGCGGACTTCGAGGCCGACATCCTCCACTGGGACGAGGTCGCCGACCAGATCCGCAACGGCGAGTGTCCGACCCCCCCTGCCGATCCGACGCCCCTGCAGGCGGGCGTGGTGGGCATCCTCCCGATCGCTCGGGGCTGTCTGTCCGACTGCTCGTACTGCATCACGAAACACGCGACCGGGACGATCGAGTCACCGCCGATCGACGACAACGTCGAGCGGGCGCGGGAACTGCTCGACGCTGGCGCCCGCGAACTGCGGATCACCGGCCAGGATACGGCAGTCTATGGCCGGGACCACGGCGAGGCGTGGCTGCCCGACCTCCTCGATCGGATCTGTGCCCTCGACGGCGAATTTCGGGTCCGCCTCGGCATGGCCAATCCCAGAGGCGTTCACGCCATCGCCGACGACCTCGCCCGGGTCTTCGCCCGCCACGACGAGCTGTACGACTTCCTGCATGCGCCGATCCAGAGCGGGAGCGACGACGTGCTCGATGATATGCGCCGCCGCCACCGCAGCGACGACGTGGCGAGCGTCGTCGAGACGTTCGATCGATACCGCGAGGAGTGGACGTTCGCCACCGACGTGATCGCGGGCTTTCCGACCGAGACCGTCCAGGATCATCGCGCGACGATCGCGGCCCTGCGCGAACACCGCCCCGAGAAGATCAACATCACTCGATTCTCGAAACGGCCGAACACCGATGCCGCCGCGATGGACGGACTCGGCGGCCAGACCAAGAAGACTCGCTCGAAGGAATTGACCGACGTGAAGATGTCGATCGTGGCCGACGCCCACGCGGCGATGGTGGGCGAAGAACGCGAGGTCCTGTTCGTCGAAGACGGCACTGACGATTCGCTGGTGGGCTACGACCGGACCCACCGCCAGATCGCCGTGCCGGGGGCCCAGTCGCACGGATACGAACTCGGTGACTTCGCTCGGGTCGAGGTGACCGATCACGAACGTGTCTACGCCCTGGGAACGCCCGTCTGAGCGGTATCGGGATGCTGGGGGCCCACCCTCTCTGTGATCCCACCCGGTCGGGAACCGAACCCCACGGATTCCACTCGGCCGGGAACCGAACCCCAC
>JBDGTN010000158.1:0-8951 GCA_042216835.1 Halococcoides sp. | reverse complement strand
GTGACTGTTCCGGCCGTTCGAGAATTGTCGTGACTATTCGGGGTGTTCGAGGAGCGACGCGCGGGATGGGCTTCTAACGTTCGTTCGGAGGCGAGAATGCCGTAGTTTTATTACTTACAGTCCCAACTGTGGAAACGACCATGGCGAAAGGCCTCGACGTCGGTACGATGAACATCCTCTCGGCACAGCAAGAAGGGAACGAGACGGTTTTCGTTCAACAGCGAAATTCCTTCGTCGAGATCGAGTATTCCGACATGGCGGAGGAGATGTTGAGTCGGTCGGATGTCCTGCACATTCGCAAGGACGACAAGGTGTATGTCGTCGGTGACGACGCGTTGAACTTCGCGAACATCTTCAACAAAGAAACCCGCCGGCCGATGAAGCACGGGATTCTCTCCAGTGACGAGAAATCGGCCATCCCGATGATGAAACTCATCATCGAACAGGTCGTCGGATCGCCGGACTATCCCAACGAGAAGTGTTACTTCTCGACGCCGGCGGACCCGATCGACTCGGATCTCTCCACGCTGTACCACCAGAAGACGATCCGGTCGTTCCTCGACGAGATGGGGTACGACGCCGAACCGATCAACGAGGGTATGTCGGTGATCTACTCGGATCTCGCCGACAACGACTTCACGGGGCTGGGCATTTCGTTCGGCGCCGGCATGACCAACGTCTGTCTGGCGTACTACGCCGTGCCCGTGATGAAGTTCTCGGTCGCCCGTGGTGGCGACTGGATCGACGAGCAGGCCGCGACGGCGACCGGCACGCCCGTCGACAAGGTCACCTCGATCAAAGAAGACGACTTCGAACTCGACTTCCAGACCGACGTGGGTGGCGTCGAGGGCGCGCTCAGTATCTACTACGAGAACCTGCTGGACTACGTCATCGAGAACATCGCTCGCGAGGTCGACGAGGAAGACGTGGAGGAAGGCCTGGACGTGCCCGTCGTCGTTACCGGCGGCACCTCCATGCCGGACGGCTTCACGAAACTCTTCGAGCGGCATCTCGAAGAGGCGGAGATTCCGTTCTCGATCAGCGGCGTGCACGAGGTCGACGAGGCGATGTACTCGGTCGCTCGCGGTGGTCTCGTCGCCGCCCGCTCCGACGAGGAAGAGCGCGACACCGAGGCCCCGGACGAAAAAGAGGACGAGGCCGAGGCCGCTGCGGAGTAACTGCTGAGAGAGCCACCAGCGGATCGGACGCCGCGCGAACGGTGGCTTGGGCGACGGCCGCTTCTTGATGGCCGTCCTCGGTAGCGAGTTACGCGGCCGTTCGCGGCGGACGATCACAACACACTCCCGGGAGCGACTCGATCGGTCGATCGTGACCGAGACCTACCGGACGGTCGACGGGCGCGGCGAGGCCGCCTTCACCGTCGCCGGATCGGAGTTCCGGGGGATCGCCGAGCCCGTCGAGACGGTCGCCGAGGCCGAACGACTCCAGGCCGCCGTCCGGGAGTCCGATCCGGACGCGACCCATCACGTGCTCGCGTATCGCGTCCGGGCCGATCCCGTCCGCAGCTATGCCGATGGCGACGGCGAACCCGGTGGCTCGGCGGGCAAGCCCGCGCTGGGCGTTCTCGAGGGTGAGGATTTGCTCGACGTGGCGGTCGCGATCGTCCGACATTTCGGCGGGACCGAACTCGGCGTCGGCGGCCTCGTCCGGGCGTACTCGCGGGCGACCAGCAGCGCGGTCGCCGACGCCGGAATCGTCGAACGTCGTCCCCACGACCGCCTCTCGATCACCGTCGAGTACGACGATTCGGGTGCTGTCCGCGCTATTCTCGAGAGCGAATCCGTCGACTTCGAGGCCGAATACGCCGAACGCGTCGACTTCGATGTGAGCGTTCCGAGCGACCAGCGGGCCAGCCTCGAAGACCGGATCGCCAGCGCAACCAGCGGCCGGGCGATCATCGAGTAGCCGACCACGATTCGACGGCAACGATCGCCGCTTTTGGTACCGATGAGTCGTCATACTGCCGGACACAAGAAATTGAACACGCTCGTTGTCTGCTCGGGTGAGTACCGTCGTGAATTGCAAAAACACCCACTTGATTGCTCACGGTCTTGTGTCCGACAGTATCAGTCGACGATATCGATACGTTTCGATCGTCTCGGTCCGAGACAGTCGAACGCATCGTATTCGATCACCACTCGAACGACGAATTGAATGCCGGTTGGGTACATCGAAGAGAAAATCTTTTCAAAGTCGGCCCGATAGTGATGATAACCGATCGGAGACACAGTATGCCCAGAATGGATACCGCGTCGTTCGACAGCGAGTTGAGCCTGTTCAAGTACGAGGATCTCGACCCCGTGCCCGAGACGTACCGCGATCTGAGTGTGGAGCGTCGCGCGGAGCGACTCGCGGCCGTCCGGGCGGAACTGGGCGAGGACGTGCTCGTGCTCGGCCACAACTACCAGCGCCAGGAAATCGTCGAGCAGGCCGACGTGATCGGTGACTCGTATGCGCTGAGTACGGAGGCGGCCGCAGCAGAGGCCGAAACGGTCGTCTTCGCGGGCGTGACCTTCATGGCCGAGTCCGCGGACATCATCACCGATCCCGACCAGTCGGTCGTGCTGCCGAGCGTCGAGGCCTCGTGTCCGATGGCCGGCATGGCCGAGGCGCTCCAGGTCGACGCGGCCTGGGCCGACCTGACGGCGGTCGCCGCCGACGATTCGATCGTGCCGGTCTGCTATATGAACTCGTATGCCGACCTGAAGGCGTTCTGTGGCGAACACGGCGGTCTGGTCTGTACCTCCTCGAACGCCACCGACGCGTTCGAGTGGGCGCTCGATCGCGGGGAGACCGTTCTCTTCCTGCCGGACAAACACCTCGGGGTGAACACCGCCCGCGATCTCGGCCTCGCGGATTCGACGGTGGTGTACGACCCCTGGGACCCCGAGGGACTGGACCCCGAGGCCGCCCTCGAAAACGACGTTATCGTCTGGGACGGCTACTGTCAGGTCCACGAACGGTTCAGAACCGACCACATCGACGACCTGCGGGCCGACCGACCGGACGCCGACGTCGTCGTCCACCCCGAGTGCCGGCCAGCGGTCGTCGAGGCGGCCGACGCGGTCGGGTCGACCGCCCAGATTCGGGAGATCGTCGAGAACGCCGATGCCGACGAGACCTGGGCGGTCGGGACGGAGATCCACATGGTGAACCACCTCGATCGATGGGTCGACGCGGAGGTCATCGCGCTGTGTGGCGATGCCTGCTCGGACTGCAATGCCATGCGCCAGATCGACCCCGCGGCATTGCTGTGGGTGCTCGAAGAGATCGCCGACGGGTCGACTCCCAATGTCGTCTCGGTCGATCCCGACACCGCAGATCGCGCGCGAACGGCCCTCGATCGAATGCTCGACCTATGAGCGTGCTCGTCATCGGGAGCGGCCTTGCTGGCTGTGCGGCGGCGCTCGGGGCGGCCCGCGAGGGTGCGGACGTTCGACTCGTGACGACGGCGAGCGATCCCACGGAGACGGCGACCTGGTGGGCCCAGGGCGGGATCGCGGTCCCGCGGGACGATCGAGCGGCGTTCGTCGAGGACGTGATGGCGGCCAGTTCGGGAACGGCCGATCGGGAGGCCGTCGAGTCGCTGGTCGCCGACGCACGATCGGCGGTTCAGGACGTGCTCGTCGAGACGGCCGGCGTCGAGTTCGACTGCGACGGGTCGGAGTACGATTACGGTCGCGAGGCCGGCCATTCCACGTCGCGTGTCCTCCACGTCGATGCGGCCACCGGGCAATCGATCGAGGAGCACTGTTTCGAGACCGTCGCCGCCCACCCGGCGGTGACGGTCGCGGAGGACACCGCGGCGCTGGATCTGCTCGTCGGGGCGGAGGGAGTCGGCGGGGCCCTCCTCGAAGACGACGAGGCCGTTACCGCGGGCGGAACGGTGCTCGCGACCGGCGGTATCGGTGGGCTCTACCCCGAGACGACGAATCCGCCGGGTGCGACCGGCGATGGCATCGCGATGGCCGCCCGAGCGGGGGCGGACCTCGCCGATCTCCCCTTCGTCCAGTTCCACCCGACGGTCTATCTGGACGGCGAGACCGTGCTCGTGAGCGAGGCCGTGCGTGGGGCGGGCGCGGTCTTGCGCAACGCCGACGGCGAGCGATTCATGCCCGACGTACACCCCGATGGGGAACTGGCCCCGCGAGATGTCGTGGCGCGAGCGGTCGCTCGCGAGCGCGATCGAACGGGGCGTGTCACCCTCGACGTGTCCGACATCCAGTTCCGCGAGCAGTTCCCCGGATTGGCCGAGCGACTCGACGACCGCGGGGTCGATCCGTCGGCGGGCATTCCGGTGGGGCCGGCCCAGCACTTCCTCTGTGGCGGGATCGCCGTCGACGAACACGGCCGGACCTCCGTGCCGGGACTGTACGCCGCGGGCGAGTGTTCGCGGACGGGCGTCCACGGCGCGAATCGGCTGGCGAGTACGAGCCTCCTCGAAGGACTCGTCTGGGGACTCCGGGCCGGTCGCGCGGCGGCGGGCGCAGACCCGATCCCCGCGCCCGAACCGTCGTTGCCCCATCGTGATCCGGATCTACCGGAGACGTTCGCGCGCGAGAAGCGCCGCCGGCTCCAGCAGATCGTCGGCGAGCACCTCGGCATCGAGCGGACGCCCCAGGGCCTCTCCGAGGCGGTGAGCGCACTCGGACGACTCCGCGGCGAGGTCGAGGCCTACACCCGGACGCGATCGAGTCGGTCGCTGGCACGACTCCACGCTGCGACCATCACCGCCGAAGCGATCGCCAGGGCCGCCCGCGACACCGACAGCGTGGGGACCCACCGTCTGGAGGCCAGCCGTGCTGACTGATCGCCAGATCGAGCGGTGGCTCGACGAGGATCTGGGCCACCACGACGTGACCAACGATCTCCCCGGCGAGGCGACCGGTCGGCTGGTCGCGACCGAGGCGGGCACGGTCGCCGGTATCGAGGCCGCTCGCGCAGTCTTCGAACATCTCGACTGTCTGGTCGAACAGCGGGTCGACGACGGTGATTCGATCGGAGCCGACGAGACGCTTTTCGTCGTCGAGGGGCCGACCCGGGCCCTGTTGCGCGGCGAGCGCGTCGCGGTCAACCTCGCTGGCCACGCTGCCGGTATCGCGACGGCGACGACAGCCCTGCGAGAGGCTGTCGAGGCGGTCGATCCCTCTGTCGCCGTCGCGGGAACGCGCAAGACGACGCCCGGTCTCCGGGGACTCGAAAAGCGTGCGATCGCCGCTGGCGGGGGCGACACCCACCGGCTGAGTAGTTCCCACGCGGTGATGATCAAAGACAACCACGTCGCTGCGTTCGGCCTCGACGCGGCGATCGAGCGCTTCCGGGAGCGCGCCTCGTTCACCACCCCGATCGAGGTCGAGGTCGAGACGGTCGACGATGCCGAACGGGCGGCCGATCTCGGCGTCGACGCGATTTTGCTCGACAACATGGCTCCCGAAGCCGTCGAAACGGCCGTCGAGCGCATCGCGGCGAGTGATGGCGATCCGGTCGTCGAGGCCAGTGGCGGGATCACTCGCGCGTCCGCGCCCGAGTACGCGGCGGCCGGCGTCGACGTGATTTCGGTCGGCGCGATCACCCACTCCGCGCCTGCGCTGGATCTGTCGTTCCGCCTGGATTAGCGCTCAGTGCGCCCTGGCGAGCACGTCGTCGTCTCGACTCTCGGCGCGGTCTCGATAGCGGTCGTACCGGCGTTCGGCCCACGCGACCGCCTCGGGCCGATCGTTGACGATCGTCCCGGTCGCACTGTAATAGTTCTCGTCATAACAGATGATCGCGAGTTCCGCGCCATCGTCGTGATAGCCGATGCCGAATCCGTAGGGGAAATCTGTATCGGCGACGGTCATGGCGTGGCAGTCGTGATCGGCGATCAGGTCGGGCAGGGAATCGCCGAAGCGATCCACGAGCGTGTCGAGATACGCCTCGGTAAGGATCATCTCCATGTCGAGGCCGTCACAGGCGATCCGATCGGCGAGGTAGGTCCAGGTCACGTCCCGGGTGAGCGTCGGCGAGACGACGCGAAATCGGTCGATCCGGTCGAAAAAGTCGATGATCTGATCGAACACGCTGTGGGTGGCAACGCCCTCGTCGGCGAGTTCGACCGATCCGCCCCTGACGATCCACCACGGGAGCTTTGCCAGAGGTGGCAGTGCCGCAAAGAGCGTCTCATTCCCGAGTCGGCCGAGTCCCTCGCCGTACCACGCGAGCAGTTGCGCGCCGAGGTGGGTCAGCGTATAGGTGTGCTGGTTGGTTTCGATCTGCCGATCGACGAGTCCGGCCTGCTCGAACTGCCTGACGGTCCGGTTGACGGTCGATTTCGCGTGATCGGTCGCTGCCGCCAGCTCCGAGAGCGATCGTGGTCGGTCGCCGTCGAGTGCGGCGAGCACGTACTGTTTGTCGATTACTGCTTTCAACACCTCGGGCCCGGCCTCGCCCCCCGATTCGTCCATGCAGGCATCGAATATCCCGAACCGGATATAATGGTATCGGCTGCGAACGGTCGCATTAGTGTCTCAAAATCATGTCATCTGTCGCTTCACGCATCGAAATGTGTTGTGAGTTCTGCAATGGGTTCGTGGCCCGACATGACCATCGTTTTGCGCCGAACGACCCAAGGACGATCTCAGTTCGATACGATCGCCGACCTACTCGGAGGTGTGTATGCATGGAACCGGATGCCCTCGATGGCCTGTGTGCGGCCGCTCGAACCGGAGACGGCGATTTCGAGTGGGACTGGCGGTCCCACTCCCGGGTTGGCCACGGCGGCGAGAGCGATTGCCACTGGACCCGGGACTTCACGCGGACGGCGAATCCGGTGACGCCCGACGGCGTGAGTCAGGTGTTCGAGAGCAGTTTTCCCACGAGTCGCCGCCGGCCGGCCGACGACTACTGTTCGTTTCGCGCGAGTGCCGGGGCCTTCGTCGGCGTCGAATCCGACCACATCGTTCCGACGCCAGGGGCCTCGGGGGCGATCCGGGTGGCGATCGAGGCGACCGTCGCCGCGGGCGACTCGGTGGTCGTTCCGCGGCCCTCCTTCGCCGAGTACGAACGCGAGGTCCGCCTCCAGGGCGCGACGCCCCGGTTCGTCGACGAATCCGATCTCGTGGATATCGATCCCGCGGGGGATGCACTCGTGGTGATCGCGACGCCGAACAATCCGACCGGGTGGCTGCCGGACGATCGTGACCTCGCTCGGCTTCTCGATCGGTGTGTGAGCGCCGACACGCCGGTGCTGGTCGACGAGACGTTTCTGGCCTTCGCGGATCGCCCCTCGATGGCCGGTCACGAGGGGGCGATCGTCGTGCGGTCGCCCCCGACGACGTTCGGGTTACCCGGGCTTCGGGCGGGAGTCGCCGTCGCACGCGGTCGACTCCGCGATCGTCTGGATGCCGCGCGACTCCCCTGGGCGATCGGTCGACCGGCCGAGGCGGCGTTCGTCCACTGCATGAGCCTCCCCGAATTCGTCGGGACGGCTCGTCGTATCGTCGCGGCCGAACGCGAACGGATGCGCGAACGGCTCCCCGCGTCGATCGAGGCTCGCGAGTCGACGGCCCCGTTCGTCCTCTTCGAACTGCCCGATTCGGCGGCGGTCGACCGACTCCTCGATGTGGGCCACGACCGTGGACTGGCCATCCGGGACGCCAGAAGCTTTCGGGGTCTCGACGCACACGTCCGGGTCGCCATCCGGGAACCGGCCGATAACGACGACCTCGTAGCGGCCGTCGAGGCGGCGACCGACTGACGACGCTTCACGAACTCGGTCGAGGGCCTGCCTGGTACATGGTCACGTATTGGGCGAGTGTCTGCCTGGCGCGTGGGAACCTGTACGCAGGCGAGTGTCTGTCTGGCGCGTGGGAACCTGTACGCAGGCGAGTGTCTGTCTGGCGCGTGGGAACGCGTCTCCCAGAATCCTTTTACCTACATGGACGAATATTAAAGATATGCGGACTGCCACCGACGCCGCGGCGCCGCACCGCGCCCGAGAACTCCTGCCGGTCGGCACGGATTCGTTCGGGACATCGGTGTTCGGCAAATGGTGGCACGATTCGTCCGGACGATCCGACGGCTCAGGAGTTACCAGGTAAATGAGCGTCGTGGATCGTCCGGCACTCCGCGGGGTCCAGACCCGCCTCCGGGGCCCCGCCGGGGTGCTCGCGACCGTGATGGGACTGCCCCTCGTCGACGGGGTCTTTCCCGCGCTCGTGCTCTCGGGAGCGCTCGCCACGACGGGCGGTATTCTCGAGGTCGGCCTGCTCGTGTTCGGCGGGTCTGCGACGGTGGTCGTCGTCCTCCTCGAACTGGATGGGTCGCCCGCCCAACGGGCACGGACCGTTGCCGTCGTGGGGAGCGGCGTGATCGCTATCGCGGCCCTCGAAGCGGCGTTCGCTCCGACGGTGGCGTCGGTGCTCGATCAGGCCGCAATCGAGCGAGTCGCTGCGGTGGCGATCGCGCTCATCGGTGCTCGGACGGCGAGCGATCGTGTGGCCGAATGGCTCCCGCACCCGGGGCTGGTCGTCGCCGTCGGGTTACTGGTCAGTCTCGACCCCGCCGGATTCGCGCTGGGAACGGTCGCCAACGGCCCATTCCTCGCGGGCGTCGCGGCCGCGTCGATCGGCGTCGGATTCGCACTGCTCGTCGCGCTCGCGGGCCCCTGGATTCGCCGGCACGTGGATCTCCTCCGCTTCAGGCTCGGCAGTGCCGTCGCGCTGGGCCTGCTCGCGGGCTCTGTCGCGGGTGTGGTCCAGCCGGGACTGTCGCTGGTGGCCTTCGGCGCGACCATCGCGTTCTCGATCGCCCAGGGCGGCCGAGAGCGGCCGGCGCCGACGGATCGCTCCGAGCATCTGCCCGGCGATTGATACTGTCGGACACAAGTCCGGGAGCAATCAAGTGGGTGTTTTTGCGATTCACGACGGTACTCACCCGAGCAGACAACGAGC
>JBDGTN010000018.1:0-9006 GCA_042216835.1 Halococcoides sp. | reverse complement strand
CAGGTGTCTCTGCGCTGCTCGTTGAGGAAGGGGGCTCCGCGCTATCATATGCTGATTGCTGATGATATCGGGCCCGCCCTCGCTCGTCGGGATGAGGTGGTCGAACGTGATGGTCTCAGTTGCGCCACAGTAAATGCACTCGTCGGTGCCCGCCTCCATCTGGTAGCGGTCTTCCCGGACCACATCGGTCATCTCGATGTCGCCGTCTTTGAGCTTCTGCATCCGGTCCATGATGAATCCGTAGTTGTGTTCCATGTCGGCGGCCGCGGCGATGAGCTTCGCGTACTCGTAGTGAATCAGGTCCTCGTAGGTCGTGACGGCTGACGGTGGCATCGATGGTCGCCCCGTCTCGAACGTCCGGTCCCACCGGCAAGTATCTTCACCTGATCGGTCCGGCCGTGGTCGGTGTCTCCGCGTGTCGGCCGTCATTCGTCGGCCGTCATCACGGCATCGCGCTCGGTGACGGGCACACCTTTCCCCGCGAGGTGGCGGGTGCGATTGCGCGCGAACTCCTCCTCGCGGGTCCCCCGCGTCGCCAGAACGACCATCCGCGCGCCGCCCGTCGGCCGCATCGTCCGGCCCGCGCGCTGTGCGCCCTGGCGGCGCGACCCGCCCAGGCCCGAGGCGACGACGGCGAGATCCGCTGCGGGCAGGTCGATCCCCTCGTCGCCGACCCGCGAGAGCACCAGTCGATCGCGCCGGCCCGCCCGCACGCCCTCAAGCAGTGCCTCCCGGCGGTGATGGGGCGTCTCGCCACTACAGAACGGGACGCCAAGCCGCTCGGCGATCGCCTCGCCCTGATCGAGATAGTCCGCGAAGACGAGTGCGGTCGCGTCGGGATTCGCGGCGAGCAGGTGTTCGATCTCGTCGATTTTCGCGCTGTTCGTCGCGGCGAGTTGCCGGCGCTCGTGGCCCTCGCTGGCGACGTAGGCGTCTCGATCGTCACGATCCCAGTCGACGTACCGAATCTCGACGGTCGGGCGGGCGACAAAGCCCGCATCGAAGATGGCCTCCCAGTCGGTCCCGATCGGCGGGCCGATCAGCGAGAAAATCTCGCGCTCGTCGTCGGACTCGCGAACGGGCGTCGCCGTGAGGCCGAGACGGTGGCGGGTCTGAAGCGTCGTCGAGCGCCGGAGCGCGTCGGCGGGCACGTGATGGCACTCGTCGTAGACGATCAGACCCCACTCGCGATCGTCGAACAGATGGCGATGACGATCCATCGCCGCCGTCCGGTAGGTCGCGATCGTCACCGGCCGGCGATCCTTGACATCGCCGTGATAGACGCCGATCGCAGCCTCGTCGAGACTCGTCCGGGCGGCGAGTTCCCCACGCCACTGTTCGACGAGTTCCCGACCTGGCGCGAGGATCAGCGTCTCGCCACCGATCGCCCCGAGAATGCCGATCGCGGCGACGGTCTTGCCACTCCCGGGCGGCCCGACGAGCACACCCGCACCGCGATCGAGAAAGGCCTCGACCCAGGCCTGCTGGTAGTCCCGGAGATCGACGGTGAGATCGACCGCCACCGGATCGCCCCGCTCCAGATCGCGGTCGTCCTGAACGGGATAGCCCGCCTCGTAGAGCGTCCGCTTGAGATCGGCGACGCGCTCCTCGGCGGCCCACGATTCGGTCTCGGACAGTTCGGCCCGGAGGTGGTCGTCGAGGTGCTGTCGGGCGACGTTGCCCATCACGTCGGCCGAATCGGCCTCCAGTACGACGTAGCCCTCCTCGTGGGTACGTAGGCGAAAGCGATGAGCGCGTTCGTACTGCGATCGGAGCCAGGAGTCGAGCGTCTCGTCGAGGCCGCCGAGAACGCTCCGGACGGTCGCGAGGAGGTCATCGACGCCATTCGCCGGCGCGGCCCACACGTCCGCGGGCGTGATCTCGTAGCGATAGCCACCGGAGCCGTTCACGTCGGCGAGACGGGCGAACTGGGATAATTGCGCACGTGTGAACTGTTCGGGCTGGTCGACTACGATCTCTCGACGGTCGGGAAAGACGACGATCCGTTCGCGGGCGACCCGTCCGAGCAGGTCGGCGGGGACGTACACGGTCGTGCCATCGACGACGGTCGCGTCGAGATGACCGCGTTCTCTGGCCCGGTCGAGGGCGTCGCTCGCGACGGCCTGGGTCACATCGAGGTGATCGGCGACGGCGTCGGCGGTCAAAACCGCCCGGCCGAGCGCGCTGGAGATCTCGATGATGGCGTCGGGATCGAGGTCGACGGCAGGCTCCTCGGACACACCCAGATTAGCGCGGGCCAGGCAAACCGCCTTTCGGTCGAGACACCAGTTCGATCGCGGTCAGAACAGCAACTCGATCGCGGTCAGAACAGCAACTCGATCGCGGCCAGAACAGCAACTCGATCGCGGTCAGAACAGCAACTCGATCGCGGCCAGAACGGCCGCCTCACTCGTAGACCGGGAACGAGTCGGTGAGTTCGTCGACACGCTCGGAGACCCGTTCCAGGGTGGCGTCGTCGTCGGGATCGTCGATCACGTCGGCGATGAGGTCGGCCACCTCGCGACATTCGCCTTCTTTGAACCCGCGGGTGGTTAGCGCTGGCGTCCCCGCACGGATGCCGCTCGGATTGAACGAGGATCGGGTCTCGCCGGGGACGGTGTTCGCGTTGAGGACGATTCCCGTCGATTCGAGCGCGCTCTCGACGGTCTTGCCCGTCGTGTTCGGATGGGACGGCCGCAGATCGACGAGCACGAGGTGGGTATCGGTCCCACCGGAGACGACCGACAGGCCGCGATCCTGGAATCGGTCGGCCAGCGCCGTCGCGTTCGCGACGACCTGTTCGGCGTACGCCGCGAATTCGGGGTCGAGCGCCTCGCCGAATCCGACGGCCTTGCCCGCGATGTTGTGCATCAGGGGGCCGCCCTGTGCGCCAGGGAAGATCGCGCGATCGATCGCGTCGGCATACTGCTCCTCGCACATGATGATCCCGCCCCGACCGGCGCGGATCGTCTTGTGGGTCGACCCCGTCACGAAGTCAGCGACGCCGACCGGTGACTCGTGGACGCCCGCTGCGACCAGGCCCGTGATGTGGGCGATATCGGCAGTGTGGAGCGCATCCACGTCGTCGGCGACCGCCTGGATCCGCCCGAAGTCGACCTCGCGCGGGTACGCCGAATAGCCCGAGACGATCATGTCGGGATCGAACCGGTCGGCGTGGTCGGCCAGCGCCTCGTAATCGAGATACCCGGTCTCCTCGTCGACCTCGTAGTGTTCGACCTCGTAGACCTGGCCCGCGAAGTTCGCGCTGTGGCCGTGACTCAGATGGCCGCCGTGGGTCAGATCCAGGGAAAGAATCTTGTCGCCGGGGTCGAGCGTCGCGAGGTAGACGCCCATGTTGGCCTGGCTGCCCGAGTGGGGCTGGACGTTGACGTGGTCGGCCCCCCAGAGTTCTTTCGCGCGGTCGATCGCGATTTGTTCGACGGTGTCGGCGTTCTCACACCCGGCGTAGTATCGCGACCCCGGATAGCCCTCGGCGTACTTGTTCGTGAGCGTCGTGCCCTGGGCCTCCATGACGGCCTCGCTGGCGTGGTTCTCGCTCGCGATCATCGCGAGCGTGTCGTTCTGACGCTGTCGCTCGGCGTCGACGGCCTCGGCGATTTCCGGGTCGACCGTCGACAGGTCAGTGTCGGTCATACCCGACGATCCGACCGCCCCCACAATAAGCGCACGTCTTCGCTCGTCCGGCGGGCCGAATATAATTTTACGGACTAAAGACCAATAGGAATAATCGCACCGGGAGAATATTTTCCGACCTATTTTTCAAAATTAAGAGATAGAGCACCTATCAGTCGCCATAACAGGATATTTTTCTCGTAGGCACTATTCGATCAGATTTACCGCAGGGTATATACGCGAACGTACCAAATGATAATCCTGCATGGTCACCTGGGGGGTGACAGATGCGGGGGTGGAGCCGTCGAAATTCGATCTCGCCTTCGGGATCGATGTCAACGACGAATCCTCGCATCTGTCGACGGCGAGTGCACAAGGGGAGGATCGCGAGCACGAACTCGAGGTGCCGTCCAGTCGCGAGACGATCCCGGTGACGACGACCGGACTCGAACTGCCAGCCGAACGAGTCACCGTCTCGTCGGCCGAGTCGGACGGCCTCGAACCCGTTACCGATCACACGGCGATCGGTCCCGGCGCCGCGACCGTCGCCGCCGAACCCGACGATCCAGACCTTCCCGAGGAGCTTCGAACACTGCTGACCTTTCGGGGCCCCGCGACGGTCGTGATCGAATCCGAGCGGGCCCGGATCGAATTTCCCGATCCGACCGCCGTCACGATCATCGTCCAGCCAGGCGGAGACGAGGACGATCTGATGCGCGTTCCGGGCACCCCGCGGGGGATCGCCCGCGCGGTGACCCATCTCGGCTCGGCTCACAGGACGACCGGTCCGGCGCGCTCACACCCGGCTCACCGGGATCCGCTGCCCGCCATCGAAATCGGTGGTACGGAGTCGATTCCGACTGCCGTGAAATCCGAGACACCGGCGACGGGGATCGAACTGCTCGTTCCGAACGCGCTCGAACCCGTGTTCGTCCTCGCTCCGCTGGCCTACTACCTGGCGGCCGATCTCAGAGTCGCAGCGGTCGATCGACCGCGCCTGCGGACGCGTGACGGGGCCGTCGATCACGCGCTCTCCCCGGTGCCAGACTGCCAGGCCGAGTGCACCGACCTCCTCCGGCAGTTTTTCTATCTCGACTGTCTCGTCCGCGACACCGGCGCGGCCGACGCCTCTGACGCACCGATCCTCGAAGCGATCGATATGGATCCCGAGCACGTTCGATCGCTCGACGCGGCGGCCCGACTCGATCGGTACCTCTCGGTCACGGGCGACGACCTCGCCGATCGACTGCCCGAGTGGCACCTCTCGACGTTCGTCGATCCGACGCCAGGGAACGCGAGCGTCCTCACCCATTTGCTCGACGATCTGAGTCTGATCCGAATTCCGGAGGCGACCGAACTCGACGAGGCCGACCTGCTGGAAGCGAGTCTCTCGGAAGGGTTCACCCGATCGAGTTGTGGCGTCGAATGTTCGAGTCCCTCGACCGTGGTCAAACCCTCCGAGAGCGGTGGTCGCGTGACGGCCTGGCTCGCACCGGGGACGCCACTGGATGCATTCAAGACGACGCGGTCGGCGTATCTGAATCGCTCCGATTACCGGACGAGAGCGAGCGATACCTTCGAGATCGATCTCGTGCTGAACGACGGCGAGATGGCCGGCGAACACGAGGCTGTCGCCGACATCTATCGCGAGCGCGCCGACGACATGCCCATCGATGTCTCCGTCGCCACCTCGCTCACGCGGGCGGAACTGCGCGACCGGATCGAATCCGAATCGGACTTCCTGCATTACATCGGCCACTGCGAACCCGAGGGACTGCAGTGTGCCGACGGCTACCTCTCGACGGCCGAGATCGAGCAGTCGCGGACGCGATCCTTTTTCCTCAACGCCTGTGGCTCCTACGAGGAGGGTCTCGGACTGGTGGATGCCGGGAGCGTGGCCGGCGCGGTGACCCTCCGGGCGGTGCTGGACGAACACGCCGCGAAGGTCGGAACGGCGTTCGCGAAACTCCTCATGCACGGCTTTTCGATCGGACGGGCGATGCAACTCGCCCGGCGGCAGATCATGATGAGCACCGACTACGCCGTCGTCGGCGACGGCACCGACGCGCTCGTCCCCACCACTGCACACCCGGCGGTCATCTGGCTCGAGGATGCGGGCGATCGCTTCGAGGCGTCCTACGAGGCCGTTCCGGCGCGGTCGGTCGGTCGCCTCCACGAACCACCGTTCGGTGACGAATCCTATCTCTTCGGACAGGATACCGAGCGCGAGATGACCACCCGAGAATTAATTCCGATACTCAGAGACTCAACACTGCCCGTCATCTATAACGGCGATTTCTACTGGACAGAGCAACTATCGCGGGAGATTAAGCAAAAATAGCGCCGCGATCTAGAACACCAATATCAGACGCGGAAAATACGAACCGGGCCGACCTCGCGCCCGTCGCCAGCCGTGTTGAGGGAGAATCGTATCGAGTTTTCGAGTATCCAGCGATCGATAGAGGGAACCGCCGACTTCCGAAAATTGCTTCAGATACGAATAGATCAGATTCCACATATTACGGGGGCAGCGGTACGGGCCGTCAGACCTTGTCGTTGCATAACTCTGAAATAAATCTAAGATGGCCGATGGGATTAAATGCAAGCATCGAGTAACTATGTACATCGCATGGCAACTGAAACCCTCCTCGAGGGTGCGACCGACGAGGTACTGTCGTCGGCCATCGACACGACCGACGACGTCTTCGTGGTCAATCCCTCACGCGAAACAATCAGAGAACTCATGGGAGTTCTCGACGAGACGATCGACCCCCCAAGTGTCCGATTGTTCGCCGCGGAACGCCCGCTGAAAGACGTCATGGACGACTTCCTGGTCGCCAGTCGCGCCGCAGACCTCTCGGTCGACGATCGGTTGACGATCAAGATTCTCGACGAGCCACCGGTGAACTCGCTGGTCGTGACCGACGATCGCGTGGTCTCGATCACGGCCGTCGGCGATCGATTCGCCGGGATCCAGACGGGAAGTGACGATTTCGTCGATCACACCTGGTCGTACTACGCCAACCGCTGGGACGCCGCCGACGAGTACTCGCTCCGGACGCCGCCGCTCACGCGCGTTCGCGAGTCACTCTCCTCGGATATCAGCGCCGATACCGCCGAGGACTTCGACGCCGTGCTGGACAGCCTCCAGACTGCGCGTGGAGACGGCGACGGCCTCGACGAGGTGACGATCAGTCTTCTCGCCGCCGCGAAGAACGGCGAGTTACTGTACGACATCTCGAAGTGGGGCGAAGACGTTGGCCTCGCGAGCAAGGCAACCTTCTCGCGGACGAAGACCCAGCTCGAAGATATGGGCCTGATCGATACCGAGAAGGTCCCCATCGACGTCGGTCGGCCACGACTGCGCCTGATGGTCGGCGACGACCGCCTCGAACGCGCCGACAGCAACGAACTCGCCTCCGTCGCACAGAGTCTCCTCTCCTCGGGTTCCTGACGCCGCTGTTTTGGTCCCCCCGGCCGTCGCCCGACTATGGACGTGGCACTTCTCAGTACTGGCCCGGCCGCCTCGGCCGCCCGGCAGGCACTCGACGAGACCGATCTCGATGTCGAACAGACCGCGAGTGTCGAGGGCGCCGACGACGTGATCGCCATCGCCGAATCCGGATCGGACGCGCTCCTCGATGTCGATCGACGGTGTCGAAAGCACGACCGCTCCTGGCTCGCGGTCGAACTCGGCGGTATCGCCGGTCACGGCGTCGTCGAGTTTGCGATCACGCGAATCGATGGCTCGCCCTGCTATCGGTGTCTCTGCGATCGAGTCGGTGCGACAACCGACCCCACTCCCGTCGAGGAGATTGCCGATCCAGTCGCTCACCAGGCCGGCGCGACCGCCGCGCGGCGATCGTACGAGCGGCTCACGGGAACCGGCGATCCGGCGGGCCGTGTCGTCGAATCGCCATACGCCGAGCGACGATTGTTGCCCGTGCCGGGGTGTGACTGTCTCGACGCACCCACCGCCGACCCACCGTCGGTCGAGGACGCGCTCGATCCGCTCGAACGGGCCGAGATCGGTCGCGATGCCCGTGTCGGACTCGTCACCTCGGCAGGCGAACTCGAGACCGACCCGCTGCCCTACCATCTCGCGGAACTGGCCGATCTGTCGGCCGTTATCGATCGGACGCCCCGATTGCAGGCGGCCGGCGTCGCACCGGAGTGGCAACAGGCCTCGATGGCGGCACTCGGCGAGGCCTACGAGCGGTACGCCGCCGCGGCCGCGACGCCGGTCGATCGGGAGGCAACGCCAGCGGAAACGGTCGATCCGTCGGCGTTCGTCGACCCCGCCGATCCCGACGCTGCAGGATGGATGCCCGCCACGCGACTCGACGACGAGCGCGTCGCCATCCCGGCCGATCGGGTGGTCTACCCTGCGCCGGACGGCGCCACCGGAACGACCACGGGCCTGGCGCTGGGCGACGATCGGACCGACGCGATCCGGCGCGGCCTGCTGGAGGTGATCGAACGCGACGCCGCCATGCTGTTCTGGTACTCGACGGCCGATCCACTCGGTCTCGACGTTCGAGACGATCGCTTTCGGGCGATCGTCGATCGCATCAGCGGTGCCGTCTCCGTGACGCCGTTGCTGGTGACCCAGGACATCGACGTGCCGGTCGTCGCCGTCGCCGTTCACCGCGAGGAGTGGCCGGAATTTGCGATCGCCTCTGCGGCCGCGCTCGACCCCGTCGCGGCGGCCCGCGACGCACTCCGGGAGGCCGTCCAGAACTGGATGGAACTGCGCCGGATGGGTCGGGCCGACGCCGAGGGTGGCCACGCTCGCTATGCCGATCGGCCGCCGGCCGTCGCCGAGTTGCTCGATCCCGAGCGATCGGTCCCGGCGGCGGGTCTGGGCCCGGACCCGGTCCCGACCGGCGACGACGCCATCGATGCGATCGCCGATCGACTCGACGCCGCCGATCTCGACCCGTTCGCTGCCGATCTCACGACCGCCGATCTGGCGGCGATGGGGTTCTCGGCCGTACGAGCGGTCGTCCCCGGGGCTCAGCCGTGGGCCGACGCGAACCTTCCCTTCGGCGATCGGGCCCGCCAGGTCCCCCGATCGATGGGCTTCGAACCGCGCCTGGATCGCGAGCGCCACCCGTTCCCTTGACATCCTCCCCGGCTTGACATCCTCCCCGACTTGACATCCTCCCCGGCTTGACATCCTCCCCGCCCTACCTCGGCGCGTTCGCGCCTCGGTTGAGGACGGGGATTCCCGACCGCAGTTGGGATATTACGGTTCGCGGTTCGTGACCTGTTCTCGCGGGGCGAAGCGACCCTCGCTACGATCGAACAGGCGAACCGCTGGCTGTCTCGAAAACGCGAGCGTTTTCGACGAGTCGTCGGAAATCTTCGATT
>JBDGTN010000118.1:0-9114 GCA_042216835.1 Halococcoides sp. | reverse complement strand
AGTTGTGGCTTCACCCACGAGGACAATCGCCCCACCCAAGAGCACTTCGAGTGTCAGAAGTGTGGCTACGAGAATCATGCCGACTACAACGCCGCCAAGAACGTGGCAGTGCGGTGTTGTCGGCGGCTACTCCGTCGCAACCAGACTGGGGGCGGCGGAGGCGCACCCGTAAACGTGGCGCTGAATGGCGGGACGATGACCGTGAACGTGTAAGCACTCAAGCCCCTCGGACGGGGAGCCAGGCCTCTCCGTGCCACCCTACGGCGGCCGGAACGGGAGTCCACGTCAAAGCCCCACCCTCAACGAGCGAACCCCCTGTGGGTGAGCGAAGTAGGATGGGGTAGTTTACGTGCCAGCCTGTCAGTCCTGTAACTCCAGCAAGGGGGCACGGGACGTCATCGCGTGGTATCAGGAGCGGGCGACGAGCATTCCGCGACTCGTCTGGGGCAAGTACCTCAAACTCAAATACGACACCTACGAGCGCGAGGGCCGCCTTGACGAACCGATTCCCGACGCCGAGCGCGAGAAGTGGTCGGGACTCGACGTCGATCGATCGGTCGATTGAGTGCCCCGACGGCCTCCGATCGGGGACACTCCCCGGCGAGGTCCCGGAGACTCACCGGAGCGGCGACCGCGAGCGCTCGGGCCGGGTGGCGAGCGTGACCTCAACCGTCCGCTCGGTTCCTGCCCGAACGATGCCGAGTGACACGGTATCGCCGGGGCGTGTCTCCAGGGCGAGGTAACTCGCGAGGTCCTCGAAGGATTCGACGGGGGTGCCCTCGATCGAGCGGATCACGTCACCGCCGACGGGAACGCGCCGGCCGTCCACGATCCGCAGATCGCTCTCCTGGAGGACGCCGTCGGCCGGCCCGCTTGGGACAGTCTCGACGACCAGGAGGCCGCCCGGGTCCGCCAGATCGTTTGCCGCCGCGATCGTCGGCGTCACCGTCTCCAGCGAGACGCCGAGATAGGCGTGCTCGTAAGTGCCGGTCTCGATCAACCGCGGCACGACCCGCTCCGTGAGCGCTGCCGAGATGCCAAAGGCGATATCGTCGCCCTGTTTCGAGTTCACCACGCCCGCAACGGCCCCGTCGAGTGTCACCAGCGGTCCGCCGCTGTTGCCGGGATTGACGCCCGCGTCGGTCTGGATCGCATCGGGAATCTGATAACCGGCCGGCGACGGAATCAGTCGATCCAGACCGCTGACGATGCCCGCGGTGACCGACCCATCGAGATCGTAGGGGTTGCCGATCGCGAGGACGGTTTCACCGATCGCGGGACTCGATTCGGTGAGCGCGAGTGGTGTGGCGCTCTCGGGCCGCGTCTCCGGTTCGAGCACCGCGAGGTCGCTGTGGAGGTCCGTTCCGCGAACCGGGGCCTCGGTCCAGGTGTCGTCGTGATATCGGAGCTGGGTCCGCGCCGCCTCGCCGACGACGTGGGCGTTCGTGACGACGTGACCGTCGTCCCAGACGAACCCGGTCCCCTGGCCCCGACTGGACCTGACGTGGACCACCGAGGGGATCGTCTCCCGGTAGACTCGCGTGATGATCGAACCATCGGCACTCGTCCGGGCGCGTCGGTCCGGCGTCGGATCGGCGTCGGTCGTCGGTCGATCGCCGTCAGCGCCGAGTGAACTGCACCCGGCGAGGGCGGCGGCCAGCGCCGATCCGCCGGCCCGGAGCATCGTTCGTCGATCGAGAGTCCGCTCGCTCATCGGCGATGATAGGCCACACGGGATCCAAAACCTTCTGGACCCCTTACCGATCGCCGAAGACCAGCCGATGGATTCGATCGTCGTCGGTCAACTCGGGGTGGAAGGCGGTCCCGACGATCGGGCCCGATCGGACGGCGACCGGTCGGCCATCGTGGCGGGCGAGCACGTCGGCCGCTCCGACCGATTCGATCACCGGCGCGCGGATGAAGACGGCGTGAAACGGATCCGCGAGTCCGGTCACGTCGAGCGGGGCCTCGAAACTGTCGCGCTGGCGGCCGAAGGCGTTCCGGCGAACGGTCGCGTCGATCAGCCCCAGGTCGTGCACGCGCTCGTCATCGCAGGTCGCGAGGACGATCAGCCCCGCACAGGTCGCGAGCACCGGTCGGTCGGCCGCGACGTGTGCGCGCACTTCGTCGTCGATGCCCTCGCGGGCGAGCAGTCGGGATATCGTCGTCGACTCGCCGCCCGGGATCGCCAGCCAGTCACACTCGGGGACGATCCCGCCCGAGCGGATCTCCCGAACGTCGATCGAGTGGCCCTGACTGGCGGCGACGGCCTCGATCGCGGCGGCGTGCTCGCTCACGTCGCCCTGCACGGCGATCACGCCCGCGGTCAGCGACATACGCGGGCTATCCGATCGGCGACGAAAACGCTGTCGTTCAGGTGCTTCCTGAGACTCCTCACTCGCCGAGGCGACGCGTGTCGTAGGACCCGAGTCGACGGACCCACCCGTCCGTCGCCAGCCGTTCGACCTCGTCGAGCGCCCCCCGGGTTCGATCCTCGTCGAGGCCGGCCTCGACATCCACGTGGAAGACGTAATCGCCGAGTTCGCGACCGCTCGGTCGCGATTCCAGCCGCGTGAGATTGATATCGCGCTCGGCGAACGGTTCGAGCAGTTCGAGCAACAACCCCGGATGATCGACGCCCGGATCGACGACGATCGTGCTCTTCGATCCCGACTCCGATCGATCGGCGAGCGGCCCGATCACGAAAAATCGCGTGACGTTCGAGTCACGATCCTGCACGCCGCTGTCGAGCACCTGTAGATCGCCGGTCGCGTTGTCGGGGTGGGCGATCGCGGCGATGGAATCGTCCTCGCGGGCGCGTTCGACGCTCCGGGCGGTGCTCGCGACGGGATCGCGCTCGACGGCGGGATAGTGCCGATCGAGATACTCCCGGCACTGGCCGAGCGCCTGCGAGTGGCTCTCGACGGTCTCGAACTCGTCGTGCTGGGCGATCAGAGCGTGTCGGATCGGGACGATGACCTCCTCGAGGACGGCCACGTCGCCCGTTGCGAGGGCGTCCAGCGTCTCGGTGACGCTGCCCTCGATGCTGTTCTCGATCGGGACGACGCCCCGATCGTGATCGCCGGTGGCGACGGCCTCGACGATCGCGGTCATCGACTCCGCGAAGGCGACCGAATCGGCGACCGCCGAAGCGGCCCGATGGGAGTAGGTGCCCGTCGGGCCGAGCGTGAGTGCGTCCATACCGATCGTCCGGGCGAGTCCCCCAAAAGCGACCCGATCGCTCGTCCGTGGGGGTCGTCCACAGTATCGGGTCGTCCGGAGCGAGGGCCGAGTCACAGCCCCTGGCTGGAGGGCTCAGCCACTGGCCGGGAGGATCAGCCACTGGCCACCGAGTCAGCGGCGGCGTCGTGGGCCTGCCGGTACGCCCGGAGTTTCCGATAGAGCAGGTAGACGAACAGACCGTCGTAGACCGCGACGAACGCGGCGAGGGCGACGATCGGATGGGTTCCGCTGAGCCAGCTATAGAGTCCGGGAACGTTCGAGACCAGGAGGTTGTAGCCCGCGTGGATCAGCGCCGCGATCGTCAGTCCCTTCAGGACGATCGGGCCGGCGTGGTCGGGATTGAACTTCGCCAGGCCGAGATAGTAGCCGGCAAACGCGGCGTAGATCACGTGACCCGGGCCGGCGAGAGCGCGAACGAGGGCGATCGATCCGCCCGCCGTGGCCAGTGCGAGCGGCGAGTCGATCGTGCCGGTTTCGCTGGCGATGTAGACGGCGTTTTCGATGGTCGCGAATCCCAGGCCGGCGGCCCCACCGTAGACCGCGCCGTCGACGACGGCGTCGAATCGGCTGGAGCGATAGGCATAGATGCGGATCGCGAGGAGTTTGACGGCCTCCTCGATTGGCCCCACGACGACGAAAAAGGATATGCCGGTCGCCACGGCCGCGAGAACGGTGGGTAGCGGCTGGATCAGGATTGCGTCGACGGCCGAATTGACGACCGCAGCGAACCCGGCCAGGAGGCCATCGAGAACGACCGTCGCGACAAGCAATCCCAGGGGCTCGGCGCTCGTCACGTCCAGTCGGCGGACGTACCACGCGAGCGCGAGCGCCGGAAGGGCCGAGAGCACGACGAACACGCCGACGATCGGCTGGGCGAGAGCCCCGCCGAGACCGGCGAGCAGAAACTGACTCAGGAGGATCGCCAGTGCGAGGAGGACGACGACCGCCCGGCCCACCGCGAGTGCGCCCCGATACACCAGGACGAACAGTCGGTCGGCGATGGAGGTTGGCTCCCAGGTCGCGACGCCCTGGAGATCCCGGGACTGGTCGGCCATGCGCTGGAGCGGGTCCCGCTCGGACACAGTCGGCCCCTCGGATCCATCGAGTAAAAACCGCCAGATAGCGGCGGGAATCGCGCCGCCGTCCGACGTGTGTCAGACACTCAACGCTCGTCCATCCGGACGAACTCCTGGTGGTCGGGACCGACGTACCGCGCCCGGGGCCGGATGAGGCGATTGTCTTCGAGGTATTCGAGGGCGTTCGCGACCCACCCGCCGACGCGGGACATCGCGAAAATCGGCGTATAGATGTCGATCGGAATGCCCATCTGGTAGTACATCGACGCCGAGTAGAAATCGACGTTCGGCGCAATCCCGAGTTCGGCGTCCATGAACTCCTCGATCGCGCGACTGTAGGAGTACCACTTGAGTTCGCCAGCCGCGTTGCCCAGCGCCTTGGACTTCGCACTGAGGATCTCCGCGCGCGGGTCTTTCACGTCGTAGACGCGGTGTCCGAACCCGGGGATGCGCCGGCCATCCTCGACGGCGTCGCGGGCCCACTCCACAGCCGAGCGGTCGCTATCCTCGATCTCCTGGAGCATCCGCATGACGTTCTGATTTGCGCCACCGTGGAGGTCGCCTTTGAGCGATCCGATCGCACTCGTGACGCCGCTGTGCACGTCCGAGAGCGTCGAGACCGTGACCATCGCCGCGAACGTCGAGGCGTTGATCCCGTGGTCGGCGTGGACCACCAGCGCCATGTCGAACACGTCTGCGAGCGTCTGATCGGGTTCCTCGCCGTCGAGCATGTACAGGAAGTTCGCGGCGTGGCCCAGATCCTCGCGTGGCTCGACCGGTTCGGATCCGTCGCGGAGGCGCTTGTAGGCGGCAACGATCGTCGGCATCTTCGCCGTAATGCGCCGGCCCTTCCGGAGGTTGACCTCTCGATCGTCGGGCGCACTCTCGCTGTCGTCGGGGTCGTACGCCGACAGCATCGACACTGTCGTTCGAAGGGCGGCCATCGGGTCCTCGTCGCGAGCGGCGAGTTCCCGGACCGTCTCGATGACGCCCGGATCGACCGATCGCTCGGCGGCCATCCGCTCCCGAAAGGTCGCGAGTTCGTCGGCCGCGGGAAGCGACCCCTCCCAGAGCAAATAGAGCGTCTCCTCGAAGCTGGCGTTGCGGGCCAGAACATCGATCGGATAGCCCCGATACCGGAGTTCGCCCCGCTCGCCGTCGATCAGGGAGAGCGACGACTCCGTGACCAGCACGTCTTCGAGCCCCTTCGCGAGCTCGTCAGTCATGCCACTACCTTCCCTTGGTCAAGGAAAAACATTGCCGTTCGTCGACCGAATTACTCGAAACAGAAACATTCGGCGGTTCTTGCCGACAGGCCCGAACGATCGACCGCTCAGACCATCGCAGCCACGTTCGTGACCGCGACCGCGTTCCAGAGAATGGCGAGGCCCAGCGCCGCGGCGTACCCGAAGTCGATGCGGTACCAGCGCAGTCCGACGGCAACCGCGACGATCGGCAGTTTGAACCCGACCAGCGCGGCCGGTCCCCAGACCGACAACCCCCATCGCAGGAGTGGGTTGCCCTCCGTGAGACCGGCTTCGAGCCCCATCGTCGTCGACACCAGATCGGCTGCGAGACCAGCCAGGACGGCCCCCCAGAGGACCGCCTCCAGGTGACGGACGGTGATCGTCTGCCCGAAGACCTCCCGATACCGCTCGACACGACTGTCGGCCGACTCGACGGCGTACTCAGATGTCATTTGTTTCCCACCACGGACCCGGTATCCCCCCACGGACGCTCGGGTCTATATTAATCGGAGGAGTTTCGGAAAGAAAACCGTGTCGATCGCGACGTTTCGGGGCCGTCCAGTTTCGGGGCCATCCGTCGAGAATGCCGTACGACTGGCGCGAGTATCAACCGATCTGGGTGTCAGTCCGATCTTCAGCACCTTCGAGGGCACCATCCTTGAGCGCGTGGGCTTTCTTGCGGAGGGAAGCGGCCACCTCGTCGGTCGGGCGACCGGCGTCGACGCCGTCGGCGACGATGTCGACCAGTGCAGACCCGACGATGATCCCGTCGGCCCCGCCAGTGATAATGTCGCGTGCGTGCTCGCGGGTCTTGATTCCGAACCCGACGGCTTTCGGGACCGGCCAGTCGGCGACGCGGGCGAGCGTCTGGCCGGTCTGATCGGACACGTCGTCACGGGCCCCGGTCACGCCCAGGCGCGCCTGGACGTAGACGTATCCCGACGTGAGATCGCGCATCCGATCGAGGCGCTCCGCGGTGGTCGTCGGCGCGACGATGAAGACCAGATCCAGATCGTGGGCGTCACAGGCCGCCCGGAGGTCGTCGGCCTCCTCGGCTGGGAGGTCGGGCACGACGAACCCTGCGATGCCCGCCTCGGCGGCGCGCTCGACGAACGGGCGTGGGCCCTCGCGATCGCCGTACTGGTAGCACAGATTGTAGTACGTCATACAGACGATCGGCACGTCGACCGCGAGGCCCTCGACGAACTCGAAGTACCGGTCGGGCGTCATGCCCGCCTCGAGCGCGCGAACGATCGCCGACTGGATCGTCGGGCCCTCTGCGATGGGTTCCGAGAAGGGCAGTCCGAGTTCGATCACGTCTGCGCCACCCGCCGCGAGCGCCTCGACGTAGTCTCGCGAGGCCTCGCGGTCGGGATCGCCCGCGACGAGATAGGGCACGAAGGCTGGCTCGTCGAACGCCGCATCGAGGCTCATCGCTCGCCCTCCTCGGCCGCTTCGTCCAGATCGGCGATATCGGCAGCGTGATCCAGATCGCGCTCGCGCGTCTGTTCGAGGACGGTTTCGAGGTCCTTGTCGCCCCGGCCGGAAACGTTGACGATCGTCGTCTCGCCCAGCGCATCGGGGTGGGCTTCGAGATACGCGAACGCGTGGGCGGTCTCCAGCGCGGGGATGATCCCCTCCAGCCGTGAACATCGGTGGAACGCCTCCAGTGCGGCCCTATCGTCGACGTTCGCGGCCTCGACCCGGCCCGTGTCGACCAGATGGGCGAGTTCCGGGCCGACGCCCGAATAGTCCAGGCCTGCCGAGACGCTGTGGGATTCGAGGATCTGACCGTCCGAGTCCTGGAGGAGTTTCGTCCGTGCGCCGTGGAGAACGCCCTCGTCGCCGGTCGACAGCGTCGCGGAGTTGGGCGCGACGCCGCGCTCCTCGTCGATGTCGAGCGAGGAGCCCCCGGCCTCGACGGCGATCAGCTCCACGTCGGTCTCGCGAAACGCGTGGAACGCGCCCATCGTGTTCGACCCACCGCCCGCACACGCGACGACCGAGTCGGGGAGGCCGCCCGTCTTCTCGCGGATCTGGTCGCGGGCCTCCTCGCCGATGACCGCCTGGAAGTCCCGGACCATCTCGGGGAAGGGGTCGGGCCCGACGATCGATCCGATGACGTAGTGGGTGTCCTCGACGTTCGTGGCCCAGTCGCGCATCGTCTCGGAGATGGCCTCCTTGAGCGTTCCCCGCCCGGTCGTGACCGGCCGGACGGTCGCGCCGTTGAGTCGCATCCGGTAGACGTTGGGCTGCTGGCGAGCCATGTCGGTCTCGCCCATGTACACCTCACAGGGCATGCCCAGGTGTGCAGCGGCCATCGCCGTCGCCGTGCCGTGCTGGCCCGCACCGGTCTCGGCGATGATGCGGTCTTTGCCCATGTACTTCGCGAGCAGGACCTGTCCGAGCGCGTTGTTCAACTTGTGTGCGCCGCCGTGGAGCAGATCCTCCCGCTTGAGGTAGACCGTGGTGTCGTAGCGCTCGCTCAACGCGTCGGCGCGCTGGAGCGGAGTGGGACGCCCACCGAAATCCCCGAGTCGATCGCGGAAGTCCTCCTGGAATCTCTCCGCGCCGTCGAGAACGTAGTGCTCGTAGGCCTCGCGCAACTCCTCGATGGCGGGCATCAGCGCTTCCGGCACGTACTGGCCGCCGTATCGTCCGAATCGTCCGTCGTGTGTATCTGTCATTGATCTCGATGTCGTCGTGTGATGCGATCGGTCGCGGGACAAGCCGCCCCGACGAGTCGTTCGGTCCTCGCCTCGATCGGCCCCTCCACGATCGCCGATCCGACGAGCAGGCCGTCCGCGCCGGCCTCGCACATGCGCGTCACGTCCCCAGGGGTCGCGATCCCGCTCTCGGCGATCAGCGTCACATCCCCGGGAACCGACGGGGCGATCCGCTCGACGGTCCCCAGGTCGACCTCGAGCGCGCCGAGGTCGCGGTTGTTCACGCCGACGATGTCAGCGCCGGCCTCGATCGCCCGGTCGAGTTCGGCACGGGTGTGCGTTTCGACCAGTACCTGAAATCCGCGATCGCGGGCCGCCGCGATCAGGTCGGGCAGGTCGTCGGTCTCGGGTTCGTCCAGAAATCGGGCGATCAGGAGGACGGCGTCGGCCGCGACGGCGTCGAGTTGAGCCTCACGAACGACGAAGTCCTTCCGGAGCACGGGCACGTCCACCGCCGACCGGACCCGCTCCAGGGTGGAAGTCGATCCCCCGAAGTGTTCGGGTTCGGTCAACACCGAGAGCGCGGCCGCGCCACCGGCGATCATCGCCTCGGCCGCCGCGACCGGATCGATCTCGCGGACGCCATCGGTCGTGGGACTCGTCGGCTTGATCTCCGCGATAAGTGGCGCTCGACCGTCCGCGCGGGCCGCCGCGAGCGCCTCGGGCAGCGAACGCGGGTCGACCGTGACCCGATCGCCACCCGCGGTCCGCTCCCGGGCGGCGTCCAGTATCGACCTGACGGCCGGGTCGATATCGTCATCAGTCACCATTATCATACACTATCGTACAGTCCTGTACAAAAGAGTTGCGTCATCGACGAAC
>JBDGTN010000054.1:0-9234 GCA_042216835.1 Halococcoides sp. | reverse complement strand
TTGAGTATCGTAACTTGGTTTCAGGACTTAGCATGAAGTAACTAAATAGTGCGGTGCATGAATAACAAATACCTATACTTAGACGAATCAGGAGATCCCGGTTGGCCGAGCGGGTACGGCGGAAAAAGTAGCCGATATTTTATTTATTCAGGAGTTACACTTACCGGGGAGCAGAATTATGAAGTAAAGGATAGATTGACAAAAATACTTTCAAATCATTTTCGAGATCATGATACTCCTGAAGAAGTTCACTATGCTGATGCAGTCCATGCTAACGGAAAATACTCCCAGCTATCTGACCCCGAATTAAGTGAACTTCGAGATGATATATTTAATTTGATATTGGATACAGAACCGACCCTGATGGCGTCGGTAGTTGATAAGGTTAAAATGAAAGAACGATACGGCTCTGATGCAAACAACCCTAAACGATACGGACTTCGCGCAACAGTAGATCGGTTTCATAAGCATTTGGACGAACATGATTCAGTTGGCACCATTACGATTGATTCGGCCGAAAGGACGCTTGACCGACAGCTAAGGGAACTAATCTATAATGCTCAGGAAGATGGGATAAGTCTCCCGGGAGCGAGGTACAAGAGCGATACAACACTTCCGAGGATTATGGATACAATTACGATGACTCCCTCTGAGATGAGTCCTGGCATTCAGTTAGCAGACGTCGTAGCATACCAGGTTTATGGGGAGTATACACACTCAGGTAGTTCACATGGCTTTGAAAGCCTTGAACACCTATTCCGGGATCCTTCTGGAACAACATTTACCGAACCGTCTGTATTCCCCGAATGAAACAGAAAACTCTCAGGTTGTGAGTACGGAGGGGGAGTAAATCTCCACGGGCATTACGCCCTCCCTCGTATCCACAACATCGTTCCGATGGGTTATTAATGTTTTGTCAGTCAGATACTAGGTTGTTGCGGGAGTTTTCGCGCGCGCCCGCGCATAGCCCCCGGGGAGGGGGAGGGGGTCCTCGGGCATCCAACACGAAAGCGCTCCCCACCCCCCCGGTTTTCGCGCGCTACCGCAACCGCCGGCTGTGTGTTTTGAACTGGTGGCCTTAGCCACACGCCTAAGAGCGAACGCGACCGTTGCGGTCGCGATTCGCTCTGCCGGGTGACCGCCGTCGACGGTCGGCACACCCGACGAGTACAACTGAAGTTGGGGAACGAAGATCTCCACACAACCGGACTTGGAGAAAAAGAGTGTCAGAACGGCCGCCAGGCTACCCGTTTACGCGCTACCCTGGCTCCAGCCACCGCCAGGCGTCGCCGAGACTCCCGTCTGGGAATCGCACCTGGGCCTCGCGATACCGCTCCTCGGGCATCCCGGCGTCAGTCCACACCCGGAACCCCTCGCGAATTGCCGCGCCCACGTCGTCGACGGCCTCGCCGAACCGGAGCCGCATTCGAGCGTCGCGAGGATCGTCGACATCGACGCCGTGACGTGCGGCCCACGCGATGAACGCGGTCATCGTCTCGCCCATCCCACGTTCAGCGGCCTCGATCGCGGTCGCCACGGTGTCGGCAGCCCGCGTGACGCTCTCCCGCGCCTCGGTGACGGCGTCGTGGACCAGTTCGGCGACGTAGTCCGACCGGAGTGAGACTTCCGCGTACTCGTGATGAACGAGATCTTCCATGTCTCGCAGCCGCCGGCGAACGCTGTCCACGTGGCGGTCGTTCTCTGCGGCCAGGTCCGCCGGGGACAGCACGCTCCCGTCCTCGTCGAGCGTCGTGAGAATATCGTTCTCGACGGGACTCAGGCCGTCAGCGAGGTGCCGAACGACGATACTTTCCTGCTCGTGGCGGATTCGAGTCAGGTCGAGACCGACTGGGTTCGGACCTGACTCATCGACGACCGGGTCCCAGTAGGCGTCCGACTCCACGAACGGGCCGCTTCCGTCGCTCGGGGCCACGTCGAGGCCAGCATCGGCGAGCACCGACAGCACGGTCTGATCGAGTTCGCGCTCGACCCGCTCCAAATCGGACCAGTACACCGTCTCGTCGTCATCGAGAAGCGAATGCTGGAGCGAGACCCCGACCTTCGGATGTGCCAGCGTGTGATCGTCCGGCAGCGACTTCGCTTCGCGGCTGTAGTAGTGTTTCACCTCCTTCGGCAGGCAGTGGTCCGGGAACGCCTCGCGAATCCGGCGCTCGTCGAGCGTGGCGGTGTGGTAGTAGCCCGGCTGGTTCCGACCGTGGCCGTCATCGTCGTTCTGAACCACCTTCCGATATCCCGACCGATCGTCCTCCAGTAAGTGCCCCATCGAGGCGATCGGTCCGTCGCGAGCGTGAACCGGCCCACTTCGATCGTCACGAACCCGGACGTACCGCTCGGCGTCCTGAATGTTGCTCATGCCGTGAGGCTCGCGAAAGAATCGCCCGGCGATCCCAAGCGCGGCCGCCGCCCGCGCGAGCAGGTCGGGGTACCGATCGAACGCGACGTTCGACCCCTGAACCCGAGCGTTGATCCCCTCGCCGAATCCCGACGGGACGGGGATCTCGACGCGCGCCCCATCCGATTTTTCGGCTTGCATCCCTTCCCACCGCGGCGCGATGTGGGCGGTGAAGTCTTGCTGGCGGTATGGGTCCTCCTCGGCGGCCCGGAAGATCCGAATCCGGTACTCCCGCATCGACTCCAGGGCCCACGGCGTCCCCTGCGGCGTCTCCTCGCCGGGATGGACGATATTGCTGTCCTGGTAGGACAGCCGCGCCTGCCAGGTCTCGCTGTCGGCGGAGAACTCGACGGTCTTCGACCCCTCGGCCGCTTTCACCACCGAGTCCGCCGCGAAGAACGGCTGGAGTCTGTCTTCGTTGAAGAGCAGGTTCGCATCGAACTCGTGGCAGCCCGGGGTGACCGTCTTCACGGCCCCACCTCCAGCCGGGAGAATAGCGTCAGACAAGTCGTGCAAATGTAGCCTGGCCCGTCCTTGACGCCCTCTTCTGCCCACCGTCGGCAACAGTCTTCGGCGGGCTCCTCAGGGCGAACCCCGACGCCGTAGCTCTGGAGTTCGCGAGCGAGCCCGCGTGGGTCCTCGCGGATGATCGCGCGGTGATCGAACACTCTGACGAGATTGCGACGGGAGACGACAGAGTCGTCACCGCACGACGGGCAGGGCCACCCGGTCACGACTCCCCACCTCCGGCAGCCACTTCACCGAGTCGCATCTGCGATTCGCCAGCGAACCGCGGTGTCTCGGCCGGATCGAAGTTCATCAGCAACCGCTCGGTCACGTCCTTAGCCTTCGTTCCGACTCCGTGAGTGGAGTCACGTTCCGCGACCGCCCAGTCCTGATACAGCCCCGGCGGCACCTCCGTGTATGACACCAGTGCGTACCCGTCGATCTCATCAAGACATTCGGCCAGTGCCTCGTGATCGGCGGATTCGTGATAGCAGTCTTCTTTCTGGTAGTACGGTGGATCGAGATAGAACACCGTGTCGGGCGTGTCGAATCGCTCGATAACCGTCGAATAGTCCTCGTGAACGATCGACACGCGCTGGAATCGCTCGGCCACCCACTGAATCCGATCCGGGGCGTTCGTCCAGTTCCGCGCGTATCGCTGCCCCTTCTCGTCACCCGGATCAGCGCGTTTGAAGCCGCTCTTCCCCACGAGTTTCCCGCCGAACGTTGTGTACCGAAGATACAGCCATCGTCCCGCGTGTTCGAGTCTGTCGTCGGGTCGGTCACCCTGCTGGAACTGGCAGGACCATTCGCGATACAGTTCCTCCGAAAACGGCGTCATTCGGCACCAGTCGGCGAGTTCTTCCGGTCGGTCCCGCGCAACCTGGAAGAACGTCACAATGTCGCTATCGAGATCGTTGAACACCTCGACCGCACTCCGCTCTTTCGCGAGTAGGACCGCCCCCGATCCACCGAACGGCTCGACGTAGGCGGTGTGGTCTGGCAGGTGATCGATAATCCAGCCTGCGAGGCGGGTCTTGCCTCCGATGTACGGAAAGACGGACTTCAAACCCGCCCACCTCCGCACGGACTGTGACCACAGTCCGGACAAATCGGGCAGTTCCCCTCAAGACGGAACCGGTCACTTCCGCACTCTGGGCAGATCACGGACGGCACACCCCCTCTGCGA
The DNA here is from genome assembly GCA_042216835.1 of Halococcoides sp. Classification (GTDB taxonomy): domain Archaea; phylum Halobacteriota; class Halobacteria; order Halobacteriales; family Haloarculaceae; genus Halococcoides. The sequence continues at coordinate 5,125 of JBDGTN010000054.1, read as the reverse complement.
GCGCCGCGCAATCCTGGTGATCGTCATCGATCGGGAGCCCACAGTACTCGCAGATCGGTCGCCACTCCCTCTCGTCACCGCAAGACGGGGACGACCCGCGCCGGGAATCCCGGCGGACTCTCATCGATGAGGGAACGGACGAAGAACTAACTCGTCGGTTTTCGTCGGCGATAGAATCGCTACCCCGATCGCCGTCACCTTCGGCATGACGGCGGTTCTGAGATGGACTCGCCGGGATTTGAACCACGGTCACTCCGCGCAAAGCGCTCCGTTCCCTGATTCAAATCCACGCGCTCACTCCGCTCGCGCTCGGCTCATCCATTCTCGCTCCCTCGTAGAACTCGGTCGCTCCGATGGACTCGCCGGGATTTGAACCCGGGGCCTTCCCCGTGCCAGGGGGATGATCTACCACTGATCTACGAGCCCGCACTCGATTCCAGCCGACGACACGTCATAAACCCATCGAACCCTTACTGCCGCACGTCCACCACCACGTCGCGATCGGTGACGTGGAGGTACTGCAGATACTGGGGACCGGTCGGGACCGGGTAGTAGATCCGGCCTTCGGATGCGGCCTCGTCGACCCGGGAACTCGATCCCGGACCGTCCGTGACGGTGAGGTTCGCACTGTCGTTGAGCAGGCCGAAGTAGTGGTTCACGACGAACCCTGCGCGCTCTTTGTCGCCGCGGTCGTACTGCCCCGGATCGACCTCGTGAACGTCGAAGGATGTCGTCGGCCCCGTAAAGTAGGTATCGCTGATCTCGTCGCCGAAGATCCACTTGTTCCCGGCCGAACTCGTCCCGGGGATGTTCTCGATGTTCTTGTAGTACAGCGGTTCGTCAGCAAGGGCGTTCAGCGTGAGCGTGCCCGTCGAGCAGTTGATCGAGAAGTTGCTGTGGTGGTCGGGGTCGATCGCCTTGGTGTGCCACTCTTCGTGAGTCGTCGCATTCTGGTAGAAGACGGTCATGTAGAGGTCACCCTCGTAGTTGCCGTGCTTGCACTTTCCGGGGTTGGTCGACTGGAAGTGGATCTCGAACTTTTCGGTGCCGTTGTCGACGTACATGCCCCAGTGGAGGTTACCGTAATTCCCGTCCGGCTGGAGACGGAGGACGAACTCGTCGAGCGGATGATCCTCTTGCAGTCCGTCGAGGTGAATCTCGCCGCCCTCGAGGGGCATGTCGAAATCGCCCACCGGTCTGGACGGCGTTTCCATGGTCACCCGCACGATGTTGTTGCCGGGCACGCGCCGGACGGTCCCCCCGGTTTTCGACCGGAAATACGTGGCCCAGGCGTCGTCGAATCGGCTCTGGACCGTCAGCGTCAGCGATCCGTTGTACATCGGATTCGCATACGGGTCGTCGGTCCCGTTGTAGGGCGGCCCGATCTCCGCACCCGGTGTCGGCCCGGTTTCGTTGGGAAAGAGTTGTCGTTCGGCGCTCTTCCTGAAGGCGATCGTGGCGGACTGATCGATCCGTCCTGCCTGAACGCCGATCGTCGGGACGGTCATCGTCGCCTCCCGGTATTCGATGGCCGGTTCGGCGACCATCTGACTCGATCCGTCGGATTCGAGCCGCCAGAGCCCCCCGGCCTGGTAGGCGAGCGTGGTCGCTTTCCGTTCGTAGACGACCTCGCCGAGGCTCTGGTTGGCGATGACTTCGGTCGATCCCGCGCCGTCGTAATTGTGTTGGGTCACCCGAATCCAGCCCCGATCTGGGCGAACGGTCATCTCCTGTGAGGTGGCCCCATCGAAACTACCGCGGGTCTGGCCCGTGGCGACCTCTCCGATCCTCGTCTGGAGTGACTGCATCTCGTGAATCGCCTGCTGATCGGCCGATTGCTGGCGAGATTGGGTGATCGCTGTTGCACCCACAGCTGCCACGATAGTGGCGCTGAGAACCATGAGAGCGAAGAGTGCGACGATTCCAAGAATAGAAGCTTGCCCTCGCCAGGATCGGGACCCGGTCGCGTGACGGGGGGACATGGGGGACATTCCCGTGGGTATACGTCCCCGACACCAATAAGCAAAATTGATAATATCGGAAGATTATCTGCCAAAATATGGGCTTAAAACGCTGATACCCGGATAAACCTGAATATCCGAATTGAAAATCGGAGAGTGATAGTGGTCGAGACCGGGGGCCAACGATGGTCGTCCCATGTTCGGGGGCCCGGTGGCAGCGTTCGCCGACGAACAGAAGGGATAAAGAGGCCTGATCCATTCTGTTCGGCCGGGAACGGCACGACCGCAACTCCGACCTGCCGCTCGATTGAGCGGCTTGGGATTGCGGGCGTGTGCCACCGAGAGGTGGTGAGCGAATCCGCTGAATTCGCTATCTACGGTGCACGAGTCGCCGTGTGCCGGTGGACAGACGCGGTTGTGCGGTTCCAATATCACTATGGCACGAATGCATACCCGCCGCCGGGGTTCGTCCGGATCGGACCGCCCTGCGGCAGAGGACCCACCGGAGTGGAGTGACGTTGAGGCCGACGCCGTCGAAGAGCGCGTCGTCGAACTGTCCGAACAGGGCCACGACCCGAGTGAAATCGGCGTGATCCTTCGCGACGAGGGCGTCCAGGGGACACCGGTCCCCGACGTCTCGCTGGTCTGTGAGAAGTCGATCACCGACATCCTCGAGGAGAACGACGCGACGCCGGAGATACCGGAGGATCTGCGCAATTTGATGGCCAAGGCCGTCCGATTGAACGACCACCTTCAGGAACACGGCACCGACCACCAGAACAAACGCGCTCGGCAGAACGTCGAGTCGAAGATTCGTCGGCTGGTGGACTATTACCGCGGTGACGAACTCGACCCCGAGTTCACCTACACCGTCGAGACCGCACGCGAATACGTCGAGTAGCCCCAATGTCTGCGACGGCCCGCCACACGGATGCGCCCGCGGCCGATCAGGTGGCCGCGTCACTCGATAGCGCCGCATTCGTCCGGATCGTCGCGGCTCCGACGGGCGGAGCAATCGCCGCCGCCGGTCTGCTCGGACGCGCCTGTCGCGATCGATCGATCGGATTCCAGGTCAGCGTTGCTCCGCGCGGCAATCGCGAGACGGACGCCGATCTGACGGTCGCGATCGGCTGTCGAGTGGACGCGGACACGGTCGTTCCTGCGGCCTCGTCGGTCGCGGCCGATATCGTGTGCGCTCTCGATGGCGATCCGGACCCGGCGCTGTCGGCAGTCGAGTCCCGCCTGGCCGGTCGCGGCGCTTCGGATCCGACGCCGGGCATCGCCGGACCGACCGGCAATCCCGTCGACGATCTGGCCCATTCGACGCTGCTTCACGCGCCGTTTTCGGGCGACACCGGGGCCGTCGAGGCGCTCTGTAGCGATATCGGTATCGATCCAGTGAATCCCGGACGAAACGCGCTTCGCCGTCTCGCCGGTGCGGCCGCCGTTCGAGCGGTCGCCGAGGCTCCGCCGGCCGCGGGCGAGGCCGTCGAGGCGGCGATCGGATCGCAGGAGGGCGGTCCGTTCGCGTCGATCGGTGGTTTCGCGGACGTGCTCGACGCGCTCGCACGGGAGCGGCCCGGCGACGCGACGACGCTCGCGCTCGGCGGAACGGTCTCTGGTGCGATCGATCGGTGGCGAGAGCACGCCGTCCGCGCTCATCGAGCGCTCGGTGCGGCCGACAGGAGCCGATACGACGGTCTGAGCGTGCGCCGTCTCGATCCGGACGCGCCGGTCGGGACGGTCGCCCGGCTTGCCGTTCGATTCGATGCGCCGGAATCCGTCGTCCTCGCACTCGCCGGGGATCGGGTCGCGGTCGCGAGTCGGAGCGATGCCGACGCGGAACGCCGCCTCGCTACGGTTGCCGATCGGTGTGGCGGCCGGGCGATCGGTGATGCGACGCGCGCGATCGGGCGAATCGACGCCGACGCGACCGACGTGATTGCGTCCGTCAGGGAGGTGGGATCGTGACCCGACGCGTGACGGTCCGGACCACCCACCGCGACGACGGCACTGCGACTCGAATCGCCCGATCGCTCCGGCCCGACGGCACCGCCGCGATGACGACCCGCGCCGATCGATCGGCCGTCGAAACGGTGATCGAACGGCCGACGACGGGGGGCCTGCGGACGACGCTCGACGATTATCTCGTCGGACTTCAGGTGGCAGTACAGTGTACGACCGATTCCAACGACAATTATGAGTGACCGATCAGTCTCACGGCAGTCCCAGGAGAAGAACTGGTACACCGTGCTCGCGCCCGAGGCGTTCAATCGGGCCGAGCTCGGTGAAACACCCGCAGAAGAATCCGAACAGGTGCTCGGCCGGACGATCGAGACCACGCTCGGCGACCTGCGTGGCGACGCTGGCGACAACGATACCAAACTGACCTTCAAGATCAACGACGTGGGCAGCGACACTGCCTACACCGAGTTCATCAAGCACGAACTCACCCGCGACTACGTGCGCAGCCTCGTCCGTCGCGGCTCTTCGAAGGTCGCGGCATACGTGACGGTGCTGACGACCGACGACTACCGCCTCCAGATCCAGCCCGTCGCCTTCACCACCAAGAAGGCCGACGCGAGTCAGGAGCAGGCGATTCGCCGGACGATGATCGACATGGTCGAGGAGACCGCCGAGGAACACGACTTCGAGGAGGTCATCGACAGCGTCGTCGAAGGTCGGCTCTCGTCGGCGATTTACGGTGAGTCCAAGACCATCTACCCGCTCCGCCGGGTCGAGGTCCAGAAGGCCACGCTCGAAGCCCGGCCCGAGGAAGTCGCCGCCGAAGAAGAGACCAGCGTCGACGTCGAGTAGCGATTCGTTTCGCGAGCAGGTGTTTTCGATCGATCGTGGCGCCGACTGCTGCCAGACCACGGCAATCACCGGCGGAAGGGAAACGTCTTTGCCCGAGACGACCGCAGCTATCGGTATGTCGACCGATGCGGTCGCGGCCGTCGAATCCCGGCTTGAGACGGTCGCCGAGGACCTTGACGCCGCCGAGACCGAGGCCGATCTGGACGAAGTCGCGGACACACTCGACGCCATCGAGGAGAAGATCGCCGATCTCGAAGCCCGGGCGGAGAGCGCCGACTCCGAGAGCGACGAGGCCGGTACAGAGGGCGACGAGGGTGGCGAGGGGACTGGCACAGAGGGCGACGAGG
>JBDGTN010000056.1:0-9278 GCA_042216835.1 Halococcoides sp. | reverse complement strand
ATGGGGCGACGACCGGTAGGGAGTCGCCGGACAATGGGGCGACGACCGGTAGGGAGCGGATCGACGCATTGATTCCGGTTCCGGTCGGACTCCCGAAGAATGACGACCATCGCCCCAGAGGCCGCCACGGTCGAGGAGTACATGACACGGGAGGTGTCGACCGTCGATCCTGACGATTCGGTCGCCACCGTCGCCGACCGGATTGCCGGCCAGGACGACTACAGTGGCTTTCCCGTCACCAACGGCGACCGCATCGTCGGCTTCATCAGCGCAACAGATCTGCTCCTGGCCGACGACGACACACCGGTCGAGTCGGTCATGACGCGCGATTTGCTGGTGGCCGCCCCCGACATGGATGTCGACGATGCCGCTCGCGTGATTCTCCGGTCGGGGATTCAGCGCCTGCCGGTGGTCGATTCGTCGGGCGACCTGGTGGGAATCATCTCGAATGCTGATGTCATCCGCAGTCAGATCGAGCGAGCCACCCCCGATACGGTCGCCGAACTCAAATCGACGATCGAAGAGGCCCACGGCGTGGCAACCGATCAGGGTCGTCGCGAAGTGCCCATTGGTGAGTTGCGACCCACGCAGGCGAAGGTATATGGGGACGAACTCCAGGGCCGACAGTACGAACTCGAACGCGGCCTGGCCGAACCGCTGGTCGTCGTCGACAATGACGGCGAGTTGTTGCTCGCCGATGGCCACCATCGCTCGACCGCCGGTCGCGAACTCGGTATCGAGGAGATGGAAGCCTATATCATCGAGACGCACGAACACGTCGACCTCGAACTCGAACAGGCCGCCGAGGACGCCAACGTCGGGTCGATCGACGACGTGGAAATCGTCGACTACGCGCGCCACCCGCTGATCGAGTCGACCGAGCGATTTCGCGAATCCGAATAGCGTTCGGCAAACGACCGGGCAGTGCCCAGGAAGCGACCGATCTGATCCCTGGATGACCTCGACCGGTCTCCAGAATGATACAGACTGATAGCGCATACCTCCGACTTCAGGCGGAGGTCAAGTGGTAGGCCCGGCACGACAGCCGCCGACGGTGGCCGGGCCGGATTTCGACCGCAACCGTTTGTGTGTGGCCCGGCGGCGCTGTGTTTGCTACGGAATCGGTGAGATGCCGGCCCCCAACAGACAAGGGGCGGTGACGAACACGGTCTGTTCGGCACACGGCAATGGCACGGATTCCGATGGGGCCTGTTTGACCGGGCCACAGCCCTATACGAGGGAGGAAACGAGAGTTCCCCCGGTGTGCCGCCGGTTCCCTTGAGTGCGGGTTGGAACCTCGAACGCCACACCCGGCGGAAATCCGATGGTCGGATTCCACGTTTTTCAGGGCGTGGAGGAGGTCAATCCAACCTGAGCCCTGGGTCGCATCCGCGCCTGCTATGAGAATCTGATTCCGAGGCTGTCGAGATCCTCGGTGTATTCTGCGACGTTGATCAACAGGGGCGTCACGGCCTCGACCTCGGCGGCGTTGTCGATCGGGCCCGCGTCGACCGGACGGAGTCCCTCGATCGCCTCGACGATCGGCACGATCGTCGCTTTCGCGTCCGCCGGTCCGACGAGAATCGTATCCATCCCGAGTTCGGCATCGAGATCGGCGAGTCGGCCGGCCGGGAGTGTGTGAGCGGCCCCGACGACCGGGACGTGGTCGGGGGCGGCGGCGGCCGCGAGTTCGGTGACGCTGCCGGCCCCCGGCCGGTCGTAGTGCATGCCGGTCTCGTCGCGACTCATGCCGACCGCGGGGGTCACGAGAATACTGTTGTCGAGACCGTCCGCGACACTCTCGATCGTCTCCCGGAGGTGATAGGGCGGGACCGCGGCCCCGACGATGGGGGCCGTCGCGGCCGCATCGGCGTTCGAGCGACCCTCGATCGACGCCGACCGGCCGTGTTTGTCGAGTTGCGACCGATAGGTTGCGGCCCGCTCGGCCGCCCGGTCGGTCGACCGTGATCCGATAATGACCTCGTGGTCGGTGTCGCGGGCGATGCGGAGTGCCAGGCCCTCGCCGATGTCGCCCGTCCCACCGAGAATGGCGATTTGCATACCGCTCTGTTTGGAACCACACGAAAAGGCCCTGACGGTCGCGGCCCATCCTGCGGGGCCCCAATGAGGAATGCGACGACCGGCGAGGAAACCGAACAGTCGCGACGGAGTGTCAGTCCGGTCCGCTCTCGATCGGCAGCTCTCGACCGGTCTCTGTCGGCCGGAATAGTTCGGCTCTCAGTCGATGAGCACGGCGTTGACCTGGCCGTCCTGTCCGGGTCGAGAGGTGACCCGGGCGGACCCGATGTCGGTCTCGACGATGGCTCCTTTCGTGACGATATTTCGCCGCGCGTAGTTGGGATTCGCGGGATTCTCGACGACCGTCTCGATCGATGCCTCTTTGACCTCGCCGCCATCGGCGACGTTGGCGACGTTCGTCCGGATGGCCCGCACCTTCTCGGTGCCACCACGGGTCTCGACGAACTTCAGGGTGGGGTCGCCGACGGTCGGTTCGGTGGGTTCGGACCCCAGTTCGAATTTGCGCTTGTCGCGGGCGGGCCGGCGGCGACCGCCGGTCCGCTTCCGGTCTGAACGGCCCTGGAATTGCATGGTCGAACGAAGTCCCAGCCCGTACTTCAACCCCTCGACTGGCGACCGACGCGTTTAGGCACGCCGGACGCGACCGGATCGACATGCCCCAGTCCCGCCCCCGCCGCCTGCGAGTGACCGCCCGTTGCCGGCGAGTGGACTCATGAGCCTCGAAGCCACCGTCGCCGCGCCGTTTCGCGAGCGTGGCGGACACACCATGCCGAAAAGCGAATTCGTCGTCGCACTCTCGCTCGACCGGGACTGGTTCTCTCCGGACCAGGCCGAACGGGTGATCGATGTCGCCCGATCGGAGGGCCTGCTCGATCACGACGACGATACGCTCGTGCTAACGATCGATCCAGCGACGGCCTCGATTCCCGAGGGGTTCGCCCCCGACGAGTCGATCCTCCAGCAACGATCGACGTTCGAGCGCGTCCTCGATCTGGTCACCGATGCGGGCGTCGAGAAGCGGACAGCCGTCGCCGAGATCAATCGCCTCCAGGACGATCTCTGCGTGCCGATCGAAGCCGCGGGAATCGTGTACGCCCGACGCGAAGCCGTCGATATCGGCGGATTGACGGCCCGGGTGATCGACGATCTGGACGAATCGTCAGCGGAGACCGAATCGACGACCTAGAGATAGTCGAAGTCGCGATCGCCGCTCTCGAAGCCGACGCGTTCGTGGGCCCAGTCGAACGGCACCTCGTCGCGACGCTCGTCGAGGAATTCGACGATGGTCTCGCCGACCGACTCGCCGTAGAGTTTCGGCCCCGTCTGGATTTCCTCGCGGACGCCGTCGGTCTCGACGACGTATTCGATCATGTCCGTGACATACGATCCCGAAATCGGCGGGACGAGCAGATTGGTTTGCGCGTCGAACACCGTTTCGGGCCGATCGGTGTTGTACCGGGCGGTGAGACAGATCGTCTCGTCGATCTCGTTGAGTTCTTCTTGCATGCTCCCGGAGTCGGTAAACTCCGCGAGACACTGCCCGGATCGGAGGAACTCGTAGACGTGGGCGTGTTTCTTCCAGAGGTCGGTAAAGAGGAAGTTCTCGCGCTCCGCAGCGAGATCCGTGAGGCGCTCGCGATAGCCGTAGTTTTCGAGGGCGGTCCTGGTCGCGTGCAGTTCGACGAAATTGACGTTGTATCCGGCCTCGACCAGGTCGATCACGGCCTCGACGATCGCCTCGAACCGGTCGGGAAGCAAGTTCGCCCGGCGGTGAATGTCGACTCTGATCCAGTCGTCGCGTTCTTCGAGGACCGGATACACGTCGAAAACGCTCTCGTCCAGATCGGGTTCGCGTTTCATCTCGATGGCATCGACCACCGAATTTCCTACGACGGGAATACGTTCGCTTCCGCCGACAGTCCGGGGATAGCCCTCGCGTTCGAGGTGGTCTCGATTCAACTCGACGGGGGCGAACTGATAGATCGATGCCGCCGAACCCACGAAGGTATCGTACTGTTCGGGGAACGGTTCGGCACGATTGATCGACCAGTCGCCGGACCACTGTGCCTCCACGAACGCAGCAGGGTCGGCGTGGTCGTCGTACTCGGGAGACATCCCGCGCAGGCCGGCTTCGTTGTGGGCGACCGCCTGATTGGTCGCGAACATCCACGCCTGCGGAACGATTCCAGCAGCGTGCGTGTCGCCGTGAACGATCGGCAAGACCGTCGTATCGGGCCACTGTTCGTCCAGAGTCGACGTGAATTCGGCGATGCGTCGGTTGACCTGGGCGGTCTTTTCGGCGAGACCGCCGCGAATGCCGAGATCCACCGCGACGTGGTCTTCGAGGTCGTACTCGGCGAGTCCGTGTCCGAGCAGGTCGTCGTAGTGCTGGCCGGTGTGCAGGACGAACACCGGCAGGCCGCGATCGATCGCCGCCGTGACGATCGGTGCTTGCTTGTAGAAGTCGGGTTTCGTCGCCGTCACGACGGCGAGAACGAAGTCCCCGGAATCCATCTCCCGGGCCAGTCGCTCGTCGTGGACCGTCATCCCCTTGCTCATGTGGGCCGGTCGACAGCGCCGGTCTTTGATGTGTCGATTCCGGTTCGACAGCCGTTCGTCTGACGATCGTCTGACGCGTCGCCCAGGTTTAAGGTCACGTGGCGACCAGGGCCAGTATGGTCGACCCGCCGTTCGTTGCCGTCGACATCGAACCGATCGGTCGAATCCATCCAGTCGGCGATACTGCCGCCAGGATCGACCTCGATCGGTCCCGCGTCGACAGCGAATCGCTTCGGGGAATTGACACGTTTTCGCACACCATCGTCGTCGTCCACGGCGATCCGCCGCGATGGAACGATGTCACGACGGGTGATCGGGCCCCGTGGGACGGCACCCATCCCGACCCCCTCGCGGTCACCTCGGCGCGCGTTGCCGGCACATCCTCGGCGGGAATCGAGCTCTCTGACATTCGATTGCTCGACGACCGACCGCTCGTCGACGCCAAACCCTATATGAAGGAATTCGGGCCGTTCGGCACTGAGAGTCAGCCCTTCTGGCTGTCAGAGGTCGGCCACGATCGGTCGGCCTAGACCCGCTGGAACAGCGCCATCACGTCCTGCAGGGAGATCTTGTCGTTTCCGGTGAAATCGTACGCAGCAGTGTGGTTCTGGACCGCGTCAGTGTCGGAATGTCTGAAAAATCGATTCACGTCGGGGAAGCCGACCCGACCGTTCGCGTTGAAATCCTCGTGGAGGCCGTCTCCGTCCCCGTCGACGGGAACCGTCCCCTCGATGGGATCGAGGGCCGTTCCGCCGGGAACGTGGTCGTCTTTGAGTTCTTTCAGCAGGTCCCGGAAGAACACGCCCTGCCAGTCCTCGCCACCCTGGAGCGTCCACTCGTGGGTTGCATCGTCGAAACTGAACATCGGCGGGGCCCACGAGTGATCGAAACACCAGACCTGCCAGTGAATGTGATCGTGCTCGGCGAAAAACGATTTGAACTCCGCGCCTGCGGTCGAGGTGGTCCCCTTCAGAAAGTCGGGGACGGGCGCACCGTCGTGGCGCTTGTTCTGGTAGCCGAACTCCGAGATGAAGACCGGGACATCGGCGGCCGGTTCGCCGAAATACTTTGAGAGCGGGCGGAGGTTCTCGTGGGTGTAGACGTGACCCACGTAGGCGAGATTGTCACCCGAGAACTCGTTCGTCGGTGCCCACCAGGTCCACTGGCTCCACCGCGGCGATCCGATCAGGACGACGTTGTCGGATGCGGCGTCGCGAATCGCATCCACCCACGGCTGGGCCGTCTCGCGCCACTTCAGCCAGGTCTGTTCGCCGGCGTCGTCGAGCATCGCTCGATCGTCGTTCTGTCCATCGCCGACGTAGGGGCCGATCGGTTCGTTGTACACCTCGTACAGCACGTGGGGCCGATCGGCATACCGCGGTGCGACCGTCTCCCAGAACAGGAGGAGTTCCTCGTGGAGGGCCTGTGTGGTGTAGTCGTCGGTGCGGTGGCGGTGATAGTCGACGATACAGTAGACGCCGCGTTCGGCACATTTCTCGACGACCGGGTCGAGCAGGTCCGCACAATAGGTCTCCAGATCGGATTTGGAAAATGATCCAGGCTCTGGTTCGCCACTGTTCGCGCCGGCGACGCCGCCTGGCTGGACGGGGACGCGGATGATCCGGCTGTACCAGTCCCGCTCGGGATCGGTCGCGTGCTCGACGGTCTGGGGCACCGGATGCCGCCAGAACGCGCTGTCGGCCCGGGCCGGATCCACGACGTTGACGCCGCGCAGCGTCACTCGCTGCCCCGTCTGGTCGACCAGGAGGTTGCCCTCGCGCTGGAGCCACGGCGTCGGAATCCCGACCGAGGCCGCACCGACCTCGGTCGCGCTGACCGCGAGGCCCGTCCCCAGCGTCCCCGCTCCCGCGAGGCGGAGAAAGTCCCGTCTCGTCGGTCGATTCCTGTCCGTCCGGTGTCCGGTGGTCTCCCCCGTCATCGGTTTCACTAGATTACGTGCCGAACGAACCTTAAAACTAGTCCTCGTGGTGTCGTGGGGCTCGCGTCTCAGGCCTCGATGAGTTCCACGAGATTGCCCTCGGGGTCGCGGAGAAAGGCCAGCGTCGTGCCGCTCGCCGTGGTCTGGGGATCGCTCAGCGTCTCGACGTTCTCAGGGAGCGAGTCGATGACCGCCGCGGTATCGTCGACCGCAACCGCGAGGTGGGTCGTCCCCGCGTCCTGAAGGTCGTCGCCCCCGGGGTCGGCCCCGGACGGATCGTAGCTGACGAGTTCGAGGCGGACGCCGCCAGCGTCGAGGTGGACGAACTCGGCTCCGGCCTCGGTATCGGTCACGCGCTCGAAGGCCTCCCCCGCAACCTCGAAGCGGTCGTAAACTTACCGCACCTGAGTACTGTTGGAGTCGTATAGAAGGTCAAACGCCGGGTGTTGTCGAAGCACCTCTTGACATGAACGGCACTGGGTCATCAGCGCACGGGTCGTCCCCCCGTAGTCGCCGCGAAGAATCACTGTTCCCTGGTGAACCCCGTAACGTCCGCTTTCAGTTTTGAAATGGCGATACTCCGTTGCACCACATTCAGGACACGGGTCTCCGAGTTGTTCCCAATCGGGATGGCGCTTTTCGGTTATTTCGCGTTCGTTACCGTCGCTATCGGTTACTACGAGCGTGTTCTCCATCGTCGAGCCCTCGCCCATTTCGGGCTCGGATAAACTGTAGGGTTATGCGCCGATAGCGACTGATTCGGGTCACGCTCCGTCGACGTAGTTCGGTCGCTTCGCGTATTCGATCGGATCCACCTCACCGAGTCGCTGGAACGCCTGCAGGCGGAACGCGCACGCGTCGCAGGTCCCACAGGCCGGCGCTTCGTCGCGGTAGCAGCTCCACGTGATCTCGTAGGGGACGTCCAGTTCCAGCCCCCGCTCGGCGATGTCTGTCTTCGACCATTCGACGAACGGCGCGACAAGGTCGATCTCTGTCTCTGGTTTCGTCCCCGCGTCGATCACCTGCTGGAAGGCCTTGAAGAACTCTGGCCGGCAGTCTGGATACCCGGAGAAGTCCTCGCTGTGAGCCCCAATAAAGACGGCCGAGCAGTCGTTGGCCTCGGCGTACGACGTCGCCATCGACAGGAGGTTCGCGTTCCGGAACGGCACGTACGAAGAGGGAACCTCGTCGCTCTCGAGGTCGGCGTCGTGGATGTCCATCTCGTCGTCGGTGAGACTCGACGCGCCGATCCGGGCGAGGTGACATGTCTCGACGTGCAGGAAGTCCGCGGCGTCGACCTCCGCCGCCAGTGCCTCGGCGCACTCGCGTTCCTTATCCTCCGTCTCCTGGCCGTACGAGGTGTGGAAGAAGTATGGGTCGTACCCGCGATCCATCGCCTCGTAGACGGCCGTCGCACTGTCCATCCCGCCAGACACCAGAATCACCGCTCTGTCGTTGCTCATGGTTCGTATTCCTCTTAGGTTCCCGGCGCGTCGTTCCACAGGTCGACGTGCAGACGCGGCGTGTATCGATACCCGTACGCCATCGCCAATTCCGCGACCTCCTCACGCGTCTGATCTAACTGTTCGCGGGTCTGCCCTTCCGGCATCAAGAGGACGTCCGAGTCGCGGACCGTGGCCGCAGTCGCTTCGCGGACGCGCCCAACCAGGTCCTTGATCTCCGGCACGTCCTCGGGGCCGGTGACGACAAACTTCATCTGACTCTCGTACTCGTCGACGAGTTTCGAGAGGGCTTCGATATCTACCCGCCGCTCGTCGTGCCTTTCAGCCCACTCGCCATCTCCCATGGGATCCCTCTCGGCAGTCGGCGTACTGCTGGCCAACTTGGGGCTGATGCTCGCCAGGTCGATGTGGGCGTCCCGATAGATGGTTCCGTTCGTCTCGACCGTCGTATGGTAGCCAGCGTCCCCGAGCCGGTCGAGCAGTTCGACGCTCTCCTCGTGCATCATTGGTTCGCCACCCGTCAATACGACGTGGTCGGCCGCGTCGTACTCCGCTACCTCGACGAGGATCTCGTCGATGTCCATCCACGCGTGTGTCGGCTCCCAGGACGTGTGATACGAGTCGCAAAAGTGACACCGGAGGTTGCAGCCGCTCGTCCTGACGAACACCGTCGGAACGCCGGCGAGTTCGCCCTCGCCCTGGAGCGAGTAGAACAGTTCGTTGATCGGGAGCGCCTGCTCGGCGTCCGGAGGTACCTCGTCCGTCGACTCGTCGGCGTTGGCGTTGACGGGCATCAGTATGTCGCACAGAGCTCGCCCGTCTCGCTCACTTCCACGGAGACGTCGGAGACGGTGTCAGGGAACTTCGAGAGCATCCGCTCTTCCAGCAGGAGTCCCATCACCTCGGCCGTCGGCGGGTGATCGAGGACAACGACGGCATCGCCGTCCCCGCTCGCCTCGAACGCCTCGACGAGCGGGTCACCCTCCTCGAGAAGGAACCGATGATCCCACTCAGAGAGTATCGACGTAATATCTCCTTTATTAACGACCCATCCCTCGTCGGTGAGCGTGCCGGTCACCTCGACCCGAATCTCGTAGTTGTGGCCGTGAGGCCGAGAGCACTTCCCGGTGTGATGTAGAATCCGGTGCCCTGTACTGATTCTAATCGGCCGATCGCGTCCGACAACAAGTGTCCGCTCGGCCCCTCTACCGAGAGTGTCATTGTCCTCTTCAAGTGCACCCGGAACCATGAAAACGATATTATCTCTGTATTACTTA
>JBDGTN010000155.1:0-9286 GCA_042216835.1 Halococcoides sp. | reverse complement strand
TAGTCCCGGGAGGATTCGAACCTCCGTCGTTGCCCCCAGAAGGCAACAGGATTGGCCACTACCCCACGGGACTCCATCCGACAGTCGGCCATCGGGTTACAAAACGCTGTCGCTTCGCTCGATCCCAACGGTTTCCCACACCGAGCGCCGACGCCCGACATGATCGAGACGGCGATCGACGTTGTCTTCGGCCGGTCGTTGACCCATCGCGCTGTGGTCATCGGGGCGATCGTGGTCTATGCAGCGTGGTTCGCCTGGGACGCCGACACGGCCCGGGCCAATCTCCGCGACGCGGCCAGAACCTTCGGCCGCCTGTTCACCCTGATCGTCGCGGCCATGCTGCTGGCGAGTGCGATCGGTGCACTCGTCCCCGTCGAGGCAGTCCGCGCGACGCTCGGGGGCACCGCCGGGCCTCCGGGCGGCGTCCTCGGCGGCCTGCTCGGGGGACTCCTGCCCGGCGGTCCATACGCGACCTATCCCGTGATCGACTCTGTCGGCGCGGCCGGTGGCGGAGTCGCGGCCATGCTGGTGATGGCGGTCGGCTACGGCGCGATCGGCGTCGGACGCATCCCCTACGGCCTGGTCTTTTTCGAGTCCCGGATCGTCGCCATGCGCGTCCTCGCGGGCGTCGCAATCGCCATCACCGCTGGCGTGGGGGTGTACCTGCTGTGACCGAGTGGCGACGTGTCGCGAATCTCCTCCTCGGGGCCTCCTGGGGCCAGCGCGTGGTCGTCGTGGGCGCGGTCGTCGTCTACGCGACCCTGTCGATCACCGACCCTTCGACGGCCCGTTTGAGCGCGGCCGGCGGGCTCGCCCTGTTCGGTCGGATGGTCACGCTGGTGATCGCCTCGCTCCTGCTGGCACAGGCGCTCGGTCACGCCCTCCCCAGGGATCGCGTCGCGGCGACGCTCGGATCGGCCGCGGGCCCGCGCGGCGTCGTTCTGGCGGGCCTCATCGGTGGCCTCCTCCCGGGCGGACCCTACGCAGTCTATCCGATCGTCGAGAGCGTCGGCGATCGCGGCGCGAGCGCGCCCGCCGTGATCGCGATGCTCGTCGGCTACAGCGCGATCGGCGTGGGCCGCGTCCCGTTCGGACTGGGCGTGTTCGGCGCGTCCTTTGTCGTTACGCGGCTGGCGATCGGTCTCGTGGGAACGGTCGTCGTTGCCGTCGTCCTGGCGCTGATCTGGCCGAGCGAGTCCTGACTATCTGCCTCCGAACTCCTCGGGCGTGACCCGCACGACGAGCGTCTCGTCGACGTCGCGGAGGTCGTAGGTCGGCACCGATCCGTCGGTCCGGGTGACGTACATCGGTTCGACCAGTCGTCCCGCCACGTCCGGACTGGGTCGCTCGACGCCGTAGATCCGCAGGTACTGTGCAGTCGCCGCGGGGTCGATCGTCTCGTCGCGGACCGCCCGCGCCAGATCCGCCGACAGCCATTCGGACTCGCTCACGCTGGGCTCGCGGACCATCGCCGCCTCCACGTACCGGACGAGATACCACGACAGGTCGTTCAGGAGAGCGACCGCTGCGCCGAGGCTGACCGTCTCGACGGCGACCGTGTTGACAAAGGGCGATCGAACGTCGTAGGTCGCCAGGGCCTCGCGAGCGGTCTCGTGCGAGCGGAGCACCTGCCGGAGCGGGTCGTCGGTCGATCCGAGCAGACACACCTCCGTCACGACTGGGGCCTCGCGGGCGATGCGGAAAGCGATTTCGTCGCCGGGCCGACCGGGATGGTCGTTCGCGTGTCACTCATCGTGCCGGGGGTCGAGCGAGACCGACTCGACGCGATCGGCGATATCGGCGGCAAGACGGGACGCATCGGCCGGTTCGGCGGCGTCGACGGTCGCCGGCGTGGCCCCCGTCTCGGGGAATGATGGCGCCACCCGATTACAGCCCGCCGCGATCGTCGCGTCGTCGTACGTTCCGATCGCGCGAGCGCGCTCGATGATCTCGTCTTTGTCCGCGGTCGCGAGCGGGCGGATCACGGGCGCGTCGATCGCTCGCTCGACCGCGGCGAGGTTCGCACTCGTCTGGGAGGACTTCTGGCCGATCGACTCGCCGGTCACGACGCCCACAGCGTCCTCGGCAATCCGACTCGCGATCCGGAGCATGAACCGCCGGAGGACGAGCATCCGGCAGTCGTGGGTCGTCTCGACGATGCGCTCGACGGCATCGCCCGCGGGCGCGATCGCAAGACGATCCATCCGATCGGGCGCGAACGCCGCGAGTCGCTCGGCAGTCGCGACCGCACGGGCGCGGTGGTCGGCTCCGCCGTAGCCACCGAGATCGACGTATACTGGCCGGACTGGCGCACCGCGTTTCATCGTCAGCCACGCCGCCACCGGCGAGTCGATCCCGCCAGAGAGCAGTGCGACCAGCGGGGCCTGCGAGCCGAGCGGCAGGCCGCCAGGCCCCGATCGCTTCTCACAGAAGACGAAGGCCCGGTCGGGCCGACACTCGACGTACAACTGGAGATCGGGATCGTCGAGGTCGACCGCCGGATCGTCCCCGGCGGCCGAGAGGGCGTCGCCGACGCGGGCCCCGCCAACCTCACCGATCTCCCGACTCGAAAACGGATGAGCGGCGGTCTCACCGGCACGACGAGCGTCGATCCCGAAGGTCCCGCCCGCGAAGTGGGCCTCGGCGGTCGCGACGAGCGCGTCGCCGATCGCGTCCAGCGTGGGATCGACCACCAGCGCGGGTGAGGCGGAGACGACGCCGAACGCATCGGTCGCGACCGCGGTCGCCGCCTCGACGGACGCAGTATGGATGTACAGCCGATTGCGCTCGACGTGAACGTCACCCGGAACGTCGCGATCGGCCAACAGCGCCGCCACGTTCTCCCGGAGACGGCCCTCCATGCGCATCCGGACCTGATCGCTTTTGGTCCCGATCTCGCCGTGTCGAACGAGGACCGTCGACGCGTCCGGTGGGTGCATACGATCGATTGCCGATCGGGATGCAAACCGGTGTCGAACCGCGGGCGACGGGCCCGGTGAGGCGGAGTGGCGATCAGACCGGCGAGTGATCGAGCGCAGATCGTGGAGCGATCGTCCTCAGAACGTCGAGCGCTCGCCCTCGATGACCGACCGTGTGAGGTCGGTGATCCCGTCGAGTTCGTCATCGATAACGCGACTCACCTCGTCTTCGACCGCGCTCACGGGCGTTCCCTCGTCGGTCACGACGTGGGCGTCGGCGAGGTGGGGCCGATCGATGGGCTGGCCGATCTGGCTGAGCAGGCGGATCTGAATCTGTCGGACGGGATCGACGCGCGCCTCGACCGAACTCGCGATTTCGGTGGCGAGCAGGTTGTAGATTTTGCCGATGTGGTTGACCGGATTTTTCCCGCTCGTGGCTTCGAGGCTCATCGGCCGATTGGGGGTAATCAGCCCGTTTGCGCGGTTCCCCCGTCCGACCGATCCATCGTCGCCCTGTTCGGCGCTCGTCCCGGTCGTCGTCAGATAAATCGCGCCGGACTCGGGGTCGTCGGCGGTGTTGACGTGGACCTCGACGGTCCGATCGGTGATCGATTCGGCGAGGTCACGAACCTCCTCGCGAACGGCCTCGATCGTCGCCTCGTACGCCCCCATGTCGGGGACGTGGGCGTCGACGGTCGCGACCGCGACGGTCACGTCGATCCGGTCGCCCTCGCGTTTGGCCATGACCTTCACGTCCTGGCCGATCGCGGGAGTGGCCTCGCCATACTCGCCGTTCAGGTGCCGCTCGGTCTCGCGGACGATCCGCTCGGTTTCCGAGAGCGGCGCGTATCCGACGCCGTAACTCGTGTCGTTGGCCATCGGAACGGACCCGTCCTCTCCGAAGACATCCTGGAGGTCGCCACTGCCTTCCCCCAGGTCCACGTCGACGATCACGTCGGTCCCCACGTCGAGGTCGGGAAACGTCGCATCCAGATAGTCCCGGGCGGCCTCGACCGCGACCGATTCGGCCGGAATATTCGTTCCTTCGTAGGATTTCGTCGCCCGCCCGACGATCAGCAGGTAGATCGGTTCGAGGACTTCACCGCCGCCGAAGGCAGGGGCAGCGCTGCCGGCGACGAGTTGTGTCTCGTCGGTATTGAAGTGGAGCACCTGACCCACGCGATCGAGATAGATCTGGGCGAGCGCCTGCGAGACGGTTTCGGCGACCCCGTCACAGATGGAATCGGGATGGCCGATCCCCTTTCGTTCGACGATTTCGAGTGTCTGTTCTTCGACGGCCGGGCCCGGTGCCGGCTCGACCTGGACGTTCCGATCGGTCATCGACCGCGGATTCAGGGGGACGGGCGGTATACTTTACGAAGTAAACTACCCCTCCCTACTCCCTCGGCGCATACGCGCCTCGCTCCTTGAGGGAGGGGGCTCCGCCTCGAAATTGCTGAGGCGTCAATCCAGCAGGAGCCCGAGATAGGAGGTGCGGATCTGGTCGTCCGGATCGAGATCGAGGTCCGCGAGGGTGTCTTCGAGGGCGTCGCGGGCCGAATCGATGGCGTCCTCGCGATCGACCTCCCGTTCGAGTTCGAGGTAGGTGTCGAGTTCCGCCACGTCGTCGACGGTCGCTATGGTCTCGCCGATCTGGAAGCGCTGTCGCTGTTTTTCGACGGTTGCCGCGCGCTCGAAGCCCATCGCCTCCAGCAGTGCTCGCGCAGTCGCCGCGTCGTCGATCGCAAGTTCGTGCTCGGCGCGGGTCTTCGAGGCGGCGTCGATCTTCGGGCCCTTGTAGGTCAGCCGGAGGCGCTCCCCATCGTGGAGGTCGTCGGCGTCGCGACGGTCGTCGGGCGCCTCGATTCGTTCGTGGCGAATGCGAAGGGCCTCGTCGGTCGTCGCGAAGTCACGATGTGGCGCGTCGTAGTAGTCGTCGACCTGGTGGACCCGCTCGATCGGATCGGCCCCGATCGCGCGGAGTCGCTCCCGAACGTCCGCTCCGACTGGCACCTTCATCTCGACCTCGTACATGGTCGGTCCGGGCGGACGAACCGGGTTAAGGCTCCCGGACGCCGATCCACGAGTCGACCGGGCCGCGGTGCAGGCAGCGACCGGTCCCGAACCGTCCCGGGACGATGAAACGGTGTCCTTAAGGATGGACCGACGGACAAACGGTGTATGACGGACGAAAACGTGGCCGAAACGGACGATTCCGACCCGGTCGACGAGGTCGAACCGGACGCCGACAGCGAGGACGCCAGCGGACTCGAAGACGGCGACTTCGTCGAACTCGAATACACGGCACGGACGGTCGACGACGACGCGCTCGTCGACACGACCAGCCGCGAGGTCGCCGAAGAGGAAGGCGTCGCCGAAGAGGACCACGACTACGGTGCGCAGATGATCGTCATCGGACAGGGTCACATCTTCCCCTCGGTCGAGGAGGAACTCCGCGGGAGCGCGGTCGGCGACGAGGGCGAGGTCGTCGTTCCGGCCGAGGAAGCCTTCGGTGAGTACGACGACGAGAAGGTCCGCACGGTCAGCGCCGACAAGATCCCAGAGGACGACCGCTATCCCGGCGCAGAGGTCACCATCGACGGCGATGAGGGGTATCTCGAGACGATCGTCGGCGGGCGTGCCCGGGTCGATTTCAATCATCCACTCGCGGGCGCGGACATCGAATACGACTACGAGATCGCCGCTGTCGTCGACGAACGCCAGGAACGCGCCGAGCGATTCATCGAGACCGCGGTCGGAATGCCCCTCGATGTCGAATTCGAGACCGAGACCGTCGAGGAAGAACGCCCCGTCGACGATCCCGAAGAACACGTCGACGATCCCGACGATATCGGTGACGAACCCGTCACCGAGACCGTCGAAACCGAACGGGAGACCCTCTACATCGAGGCGACGCCACAGCTGGCGATGAACCAGCAGTGGATGTTCCAGAAACAGCAGATCGGCCAGCAACTCGAGGACCTCATCGGCGTCGATCGAGTCGTCCTCCGGGAGGAACTCGGCGGCGGTCCCGGCCCGATGGGCGGGATGATGGGCGGCATGGGCGGTGGCGGCGGCCCGCAGGTCGAAGTCGGTGAGGATGGCGACGCCGAAATCGAGATCGATCCCGAGGACCTCGAAGCGGAACTCGAAGAGGAGTCGTAGGTTCCACCTGTCGTATCACAACCCTTAGTGGGCGTCGTCCCCTCCCCGCCTCCATGCGGCCGTTCCGATCCGGAGAGGTCGTCGCCATCGCGGAGTCCGCACTCGATTTCGCGCTGGAGGCCTCCCGGGACAGCCATCCCGACGAGTACATGGGGCTGCTCCGTGGCGACGCTGCCCAAAAACTCGGCCTCGACCGCGAGGGGACGGTCCTGACCGACGTACTCGTCATCCCCGGGACCGAGACCAACCCCACCAGTGCGACGGTCAAGACTCACATGGTCCCGAACGACACCCGCGCGGCCGGGTCGATTCACTCCCACCCCAACGGCGTTCTCCGACCGAGCGCGGCCGATCGCGCGGCGTTCGGTCGCGGGCGGGTACACATCATCGTCGGCGCACCGTACGACCGGGACGACTGGCAGGCCTTCGATCGGGAGGGGGAGCCGATCGAGGTGCCCGTCGTCGATGTCGAGCCACCCGAGGAGCGGTTTTTCGACTTCGATCAGCACGACATCGACGAGGAGTTGCGCGCAGAGGGCGACCTGGCGGAGTCCCAGGAGACCGCCGCTGACGACGACGAGGGCGGGTGGTTGTGGTGACTACGGCCATCGCCCAGGGCACGTTCGATTTGCTCCACCCCGGCCACCTGCACTATCTCCAGGAGGCAAGCGAGCTGGGCGACCGTCTCGTCGTCATCGTCGCGCGGCGGTCGAACGTCACCCACAAGCCCGACCCCGTCGTTCCGGACGGCCAGCGCCGCGCGATGGTCGCCGCGCTCGATCCCGTCGACGAGGCGATCCTGGGCCACGAGGAGGACATCTTCGTCCCGATCGAGCGAATCGATCCCGAGGTGATCGTGCTGGGCTACGATCAGCACCACGACGAGCGGGAGTTGCGGGACGCACTCGACGATCGTGGCCTCGACTGCCGGGTCGAGCGCGCGAGTGCACGCGAACGCGAGGGCGAGGAGTTGCTCTCGACCGGCGAAATCGTCGATCGAATCCTCGACCGCCGGGCATCAACGCCCGACGAGTGAGTCAGAGCAGATCGGCCTCGGCGAGGCGGTCGACGCCCTCCTGGAGACGTTCCGTGCTCGCCGCATACGAGAGGCGAACGTAGCCGGGCGTTCCGAACGCGCTGCCGGGGACGGTCGCGACGGCGGCCTCCTCGACTGCGCGCTCGGCCCAGGCCTGATCGTCATCGTCGACCGGCAGCATGAGGTAAAACGCGCCCTGCGGGACCGGCGGGTCGACGCCGTGCTCGCGGAACGCCGCGACGAGCATGTCGCGACGGTGTTCGAAGGCCGATCGCATCGTCTCGACGGCATCGTCGGTGTTCTGGAGCGCCTCGACGCCGGCGTGCTGGACGAAGTTCACGGCGCAGGTCACCGAGTGGCTGTGGAGTTTGCCGGCCTGCTCGACGATCGATTCCGGCGCGGCGAAATAGCCCAGCCGCCAGCCGGTCATCGCGTAGGCCTTCGAGAAGCCGTTGAGCGTGATCGTCCGGTCAGCCATTCCGTCGAGCGTGCCGAGACTCGTCGGCTCGCGGCCGTCGTAGACGATCGACTTGTAGATCTCGTCGGAGATCACCGTAATGTCGTACTCGACGGCGATGTCGCGGACGCCCTCGAGAGCGGCGTCGGTGTAGACCTGTCCGTGGGGGTTGCCCGGCGAGTTGACGACCAGCAGTTCGGTGTCCGCACTCACGGCCGCCCGCAGATCGTCGAGCGCGGGTTCGAGTGCGAAGTCGTGGGCCTCGGTGTCGACCCGGACGAGCGACCCGCCCGCGAGTTTCGCCATCGCCTCGTAGGACACCCACGCGGGATCGAGGAGGGCGACCTCGCTTCCATCGTCGATCAGGGTCTGGAAGACCTCGTAGAGGGCCTGCTTCCCGCCGGGCGTGACGATGACGTTTTCGGTGCCATACTGGTCGAGACCGTCGCCGTGGAGTTTCTCGACGATGGCCTCCTTGAGCGCGGGGATGCCGTTCGAGGAGGTATAGCCCGTGTGCCCCTCGTCGAGTGCGTTCGTGGCGGCGCGCTTGATGTTCTCGGGCGTGTCGAAGTCGGGAGCACCGACGCTGAGATCGACCACGTCGACGCCGTCGTTTTCCAGTTCGGCGGCGAGATTGCTGATCGCGATGGTGGCGCTGGGCTCGACGCGCTCGACCCGGTCGGCGAACGTGAACGGTGCGGACATACCTCTACCGCCGCACCGGGCCACCGTGAATGCTGTGCTTGGTGGTCGGACCGGCACTCACTCCGGCAGCGACTCGACGAGATCGATCGCGCTCTCGACTGCCGTCGCGCCCGTCTCGATACGCGCGGCGGCCTCGTCGTGGCTCATCCCCGGGCCGGTAATCCCGAGCGTGACGGGCGTATCCCGATCGAGGCTGACCCGGTCGAGCCCCTGCGCGGCGGCGGTCCCGATCACCCGGTCGTGGTCGGTGTCGCCGGCAACGATCGCCCCGATCGCGACGACGGCGTCGACGTCGTCCCGGCGTGCGAGTCGATCGGCCGCCAGCGGGGTATCGTACGCCCCGGGAACGGTCACCTCCGCGACGATGTCTGCGTCCCGATCGGCGGCGGCCGACCGGGCGCGCTCGGCCATCGCGTCGATGATGTCGGCGGACTTCTCGAAGCGAGCGACGACGAGCCCCAGATTGACCATGCCGGCCGTGGGGGCGATCGAAGCAAGTGCGTTCCGGTCGGTCGATCGCAACCTCTTTTGTGGATTGGGACCGGACGCCCGATGGGCGAGGGTAGCCAAGCGGCCAACGGCGGCGGGCTTAAGACCCGCTCCTGCAGGGGTCCCTGGGTTCAAATCCCAGCCCTCGCACTGAGTGGAAATCGACGAGCGAAGCGAATCGATTGGAACGAGGGGGACGGATGGGATTTGAATCAGAGTACGAGCGACCGAGAGGAGCGAAGTGACCGTGGTTCAAATCCCAGCCCTCGCACTGAGTGGAAATCGACGAGCGAAGCGAATCGATTGGAACGAGGGGGACGGATGGGATTTGAATCAGAGTACGAGCGACCGAGAGGGAGCGAAGTGACCGTGGTTCAAATCCCAGCCCTCGCATAGCGAGGTGCGAACGGTGCGAGACGCGAGCGAAGTGAGCGTCACGATGTGAACGGGGAGCAAAGCGACCCGTGAACGCAGTGAGCACCTCGAACTGGCGAGCGGCGGTAGCCGCGAGCATAG